>NZ_JBEPCJ010000035.1:20940-96178 GCF_040299565.1 Spirillospora sp. NPDC000708 | reverse complement strand
CGGGCGCTGCCGCGGCCCCGGCCCGCGGGGGCGTCGGGCGGGCGGGCGGGCCGGGGCGGGGGCGCGGCCGCGCCCCCCGCGCCGCCGCCCCCCCCCCCCCCCCGGCCGGGAGACGGCCGGGCGGGCCGGCCCGGCGGATGCCGCGGCGGCCCGCCCTGTCCCCACTACGGCTTCGTCGGGACGGTGATCTTGCCGGCGACGATCTGCGACTTCAGGTCGTCCAGCTTGGCCTTGATGTCGTCGATGTTGCCGCCGGTGGTGGCGTAGCCGACGCCGTCGTTCTGCAGGTTGTACTGCACCGTGCCGGGCTTGAACTGGTTGTTCGCGACCGACTCGACGAAGTTGAACACCGACAGGTCGACGTGCTTGACCATCGAGGTGAGGATGTGCGTCTTCACGTCGGCGACGGCGGGCTGGTTGTACTGGTCGGAGTCGACGCCGATGGCCCACTTGCCGGCCGCGCCGACGGTCTTGATGACGCCGATGCCGGCGCCGCCCGCGGCGTGGTAGATGACGTCGGCGCCCGCGTCGAGCTGGCCCTTGGCGGCCTCGTTGCCGAGCCCGGTGTCCTTGAAGCCGTTGAAGTTCGGCGGCTCGGTCAGGTACTTGGGCGGCAGCACGGTGATGCCGGGCTTGGCCTTCTTCGCGCCCGCCTGGTAGCCGGCGAAGAACTTCTGGATCAGCGGGACGTCGACGCCGCCGATGAAGCCGATCTTCCCGGTCTTGGACTTCAGCGCCGCGGCGGCGCCGACCAGGAACGAGCCCTGCTCCTCGGAGAAGCAGGAGCCGGCGACGTTGGCGCCCTCGACCTTGCAGCCGTCGGCGTCCACGACGAAGAACTTGGTGTTCGGGAAGGCCTTGGCGACCTTCAGCAGCGACGCGGTGTAGGAGAAGCCGACGCCGATGACCGGGTTGTAGCCGGTGCTGGCGAGCAGCCGCAGGCGGGACTCCTTGTCGGAGTCGGGCTCGTCCGGCTGCGCGGAGATCTCCTTGGTGGTGACGTGCAGGTCCTTCTCGGCCTTCGTGAGGCCGGCCGCCGCCGAGTCGTTGAACGACTGGTCGCCGCGGCCGCCGATGTCGAACGCCAGACCGACCTTGAGGGTCTTCTTGCCGTCGCCGCCGTCGCTGTCGCCGCCGGCCTTCTTGCCACCGCACGCGGAAGCGCCGCCCAGCGTCAGCGCCGCACCCGTCACGGTGACGAGAGTGATCTTCAGTCCACGGCGCAAGGTAGCGCTCCTTCCGTTCCCCACCCGGGATCGGCGGCCGCTCGGCCACCGAAATCGTTGGGACGCTACCTCGCGTTCGGTCAATAGCTGCCGACTTGCACCGTTTCGCAACAGGTCCGTTACCAATGCGTACGCATATCGGCACAGGTCAGCGTGCGGGTGATCGCTGCGCGTGACCGTTCCGGGGACGGGTCGGCGGCCGGAGCACCGCCGCCGGCCCGCCTCACCGGAGCGCCGGACGCCCGGCGCCGGGCTTCGGACGCCGGGCCGGACACCGGACATCCCGGGCGCCACACGCCCGGCGCCGGGCGCCGGAGCTCAGGCGTCGGGCGTCAGGCGTCAGGCGTCAGGCGTCAGGCGAGGGTGGCGCCCTCGACGGTCTCCGGGTCGGCCGGGCGGCCGCCGTCCCACAGGGCGGTCAGCGCCGTCGCCGCCAGCACCCGCACCCCGACCGGGATGCACCGCTCGTCGACGTCGAAGTCGCCGCGGTGCAGGTCGTACTCGCCGGGCGAGCCGGGGGTGCGGACGCCGAGCCGGGCGAGGGCGCCCGGGATCGACTCCAGGTACCAGCCGAAGTCCTCGCCGCCGAGGCTCTGCGGCGTCGGCACCACGCCCTCCGGCTCGAGGACCTGCGCGGCCGCGTCCCGGAACATCTGCACGCTCGCCGCCTCGTTCACGGTCGGCGGGACGCCCCGGACGTACTCCAGCGACGCCTCCACGTCGTAGGCGGCGGCGACGGACTGCAGCAGCGCCTTCATCATCTCCGGCGCGCGGTGCCACGCCTCGTCGTCCAGGCACCGGACGGTGCCCTCGGCGATGCCGTCGTCGGGGATCGCGTTGGCGACGGACCCGGCCGACACCCGCCCCCACACCAGCGACAGGCTGGAGCGCGGGTCGACCCGCCGGGACAGCGCCGCCGGCAGCTCGGTGACGATCTTGGCGAGCGCGTACACCAGGTCGGCGGTGAGGTGCGGCCGGGCGGTGTGCCCGCCGGGGCCGGTCACCTTCACGTACACCTTGTCGCAGGCCGCGGTGATGGGCCCGGAGCGCAGGCCCAGCTCGCCGACCTCGATGCGCGGGTCGCAGTGCAGCGCGAACGCGCGGTCGACGCCGGCGATGCCGCCGGCGGCCATCACGTCAAGCGCCCCGCCGGGGGTCTCCTCGGCCGGCTGGAACAGCAGCCGGACCCGGCCGGGCAGCAGCCCCGCCTCGGCCTGCTGGGCGAGGAACAGCCCGGCGCCCAGCACCATCGTGGTGTGCACGTCGTGCCCGCACGCGTGCGCGACGCCCGGCGCCGTCGACCGGTACGGGGCGTCCTCCTTCTCGTCCTGCAGCGGCAGCGCGTCGATGTCGGCGCGCAGCGCGATGGTCGGGCCGTCGCCCGGGCCGATGTCGCAGAACAGCCCGGTGCCCTTCGGCAGGATCCGCGGTTCGAGCCCGGCGAGGCGCAGCCGCTCGGCGATCCGGGCGGTGGTGCGGTGCTCGTTGTAGCCCAGCTCGGGGTGCATGTGCAGGTCGCGGCGGAACGCGACGAGCTCCTCCTCGTGCCGGGCGAGGAACACCTCGAGCTGCGGCCGCAGGGCCGCCGGGCGCTCGCTGCCCGCGGGGCCGTGCGGTCCCGGGGCGGTCGGTGGTTCAAGGCCGGGCATCACCCCGGGTCCCGGTTGTGTCATGTGCGCCCCCTGCGCGAGGGCGGGGCCGGTCGGCCGCCGCCCGGAGTTCTTCCCGGCGCCGCCGCTGCCGGCCGCGCGGGTGTTCTGTCCTGTGCCGGTGCCGCCCGTGGTGCCGGCGTCACCGCTGTCGTCACGGGCACCGGACGCGCCGGTGCCCCCCGTGCTCTCTCCCGAAGCGCCCCTGGCCGTTCCCTCGGGGCCCCCGTCCGGGCGGGCCGGCCGCTCAGGCCCCGGCATGGACGACCTCCCCCAGTGCGACGAACCTGTCCTCGGCGAGTTCGGTGACCGCCGCGTCGACGATGTTCTCCAGCGATCCGCCCGCCGCCCGGATCGCGCGCTGCCGCTCGTACGGGGCCCCGTTCTCCAGGACCTCGCCGGCGACCTTGAGCTCCTCGGCGCAGCCGAGCCGGTCGGCGACCGGTTCCAGTTCGCGGATCAGCTCGTACAGGTCGTCGCGGAGCGGCGCGGTGTTGCCGCTGTCGTCGGTGATGACGATGGCGTCGAGGCCGTAGCGGGTCGCGCGCCACTTGTTGTCGCGGACGACCCACGCCGCCGGGCGCGGCAGCGTGTAGCCGCGGTCGAGCTGCTGTTCGAACAGCGTGACCAGGCTCTGGCACAGCGCCGCCGCCATGCCGACCTCGCGCAGGGTGGGGATCCCGTCGAACATCCGGATCTCGACGGTGCCGAAGTCCGGGTGGGGGCGGATGTCCCACCACACCTCCTTGATGCTCCGGATGGTTCCGGCGCGAAGCAAGGTGTCCATGTAATCCTCGAAGGCCGCCCAGTCGTCCAGCAAGTGGGGAGGACCGGCCGTCGGCAGCTGACCGAAGACGACCGCCCGGCAGGACGCCAGTCCGGTGTCCGCGCCGCTCCAGAACGGGCTGGACGCGGTGAGCGCCAGGAAGTGCGGGAGGTAGGACGACAGCGCGTTGACGATCGGGATCGCCTTGGCGCCGTCGGAGACGCCCACGTGGACGTGCACGCCGAAGGTCTGGATGCGCCGGGCCAGCCACTGCATCTGCTCGACCAGGTCGGCGTAGCGCTGCGTCGGGGCCATGACCGCGTCGCGCCAGTCGCTGATCGGATGGGTGCCGGTGCAGGCGAGCTCGATGCCGCGGTCGGCGGCGGCGGTGCGCAGCTCGCCGAGCGTGGCCGCGAGGTCGTTCTTGGCCTCGCCGACGGTGTGCGAGATCCCGGTCACGACCTCGACGGTGGACTCCATGAGCTCGTGCCGCACCTTGGCGATCTCGCCGTCCTCGCTGAGCGACGGCAGCGCGGCGAGCACCTGGCGCGCGTCCTGCCGCAGGTGCCTGGTCTCCGCATCGACGAGCTGGATCTCCCACTCGACGCCGAGCGTCGTGCCCCTCGATGCGTTGAACTCAATGGCCACGGCCAACCTCCGTCCACAATCCTTGCAGGTCGTTGCGTGGCACGTGGCGCAATTCAGCCAGCGGGTCCCTAAGCCTGGACAAACGCCGGGTCCAGGTCACGTGTTCACACCATCATGGCGCCCGCGCCCGCCGCCACGCCGGACTCCATGCCCTTCGCGGGTCAATTGACCCGTACGGGCCGCCTGCGGGCCCGAGCGTCCCCTACTTTTCGGTCATTGATCATGTACCCGGCACCATTCGATCGAACTAGTCCGCCCGACCCAAACTACCTGCGGCGACGGACGGTGACCGAGCCTAGCGTCCGCTTACATACCGTGAGTAGTCATAAGCACCACAAAAATCGTCTAACGCACCATACGCCTCATCCGTCCCGAGCTTGCCGTCTTCACGGTCGGGTACCCCTTCGCCGGATGTGTCGCCTAGTCTTCGGGGGAGCCATGGGCGTGCGGGGCGGAACGGCCGCTGCGGGACTGAGGAGCGTCGGAAGCTTGCGAGCAGGACGACAGGGGCGGACCGGTGTCCGGCGCGCCGTGCCGAGGATGACCGTACCGATGATCGTGCCGCTGAGCGCGGTCTGCCTGCTGGCGGCCCCCGCGGCCGCGAGCCCGGCCGCGGCGCCGCAGCGCGACCCGGTCGGCGGGCCGCAGCTGGCGAGCCGCGGCATCGTGCTGAACAAGGCGCCGGGCGTGCCCGCGCTGCCGAAGCTGCAGTTCTCCTCCTACCTCGTCGCCGACGCCGACACCGGCGAGGTGCTGGCGGGCAAGGACCCGCACGGGCGGTACCTGCCGGCCAGCACGCTGAAGACGCTGACGTCGGCGACCCTCGTCACCAAGCTCGATCCGAACCGGCTCGTCCGCCCGTCGCAGAAGGCGTGCGACGTCGAGGGCACGAAGGTCGGGCTGACGCCGTCCATGCAGTACAAGGTCTCCGACCTGTTCCACGCGCTGATGATGATGTCGGCGAACGACGCGGCGGTCACGCTCGCCGAGGCCAACGGCGGCATGAAGAAGACCATCGCCGACATGAACACCGAGGCGAGGTACCTGCACGCCGACGACACGCTCGCCGCGTCGCCGAACGGCCTCGACGTCGACTACGGCCTGAACATCCGCACCCAGCACACGTCGGCCTACGACCTGGTGCTTTTCCTGCGGGAGGCGATGAAGAGCCCGCAGTTCCGGACGTACGTGCAGGCCACCCAGTTCCAGTTCCCGGCGCCGCCGACCAAGAAGGAGAGGAAGAAGCACAAGAAGGTCGGCGGCTATCCGATCTACACGCACAACAAGCTGCTGCCGGGCCAGAAGTACGGCTACCGCGGCATGCTCGGCGGCAAGAACGGCTACACCGTGCACGCCCAGCAGACCTACGTCGCCGAGGCGCGCCGCGACGGGCACACGATCATCGTCTCGGTGATGCACGGCGAGGGCTCACCGTTCCAGGCCGCCGCCAAGCTGCTGGACTGGGGCTTCGCCGCGCGCGGCAAGGTGCAGCCGGTCGGCACGCTGGCGGCGCCCGGCGACACCCAGGCCAAGAAGCACGCCGACGGCGAGTCGGGCGGCGTGCTCCCCGGCACCTCGCTGGACTCCTCGGGCGGCTCGTCCGCGCTCGTCTGGGAGATCGGCGGCGGGACGGCCGGCGCGCTGCTGGCCATCGGCGTGCTGTTCGCGGTGTACCGGCGCCGTCGCCACCACCCCGTTCCGAGCCCCGCCGGGAACACCGGCCTCGGCGGCGCTGTGGGACCGGGCGGGAACGTCCGCCCCGCCCAGGGCCCTGCCGGAAACAGCGGGAATCCGGCCAACACGGGCCACGCGGGGAACGCGGCGGACGGCGGGCACACCGGGCACTACGCGGGGCCCTACAACGACGGCCCTTACGACTCCTACGACGACGGTTCCTACAACGACGGCTCTTACAACGACGGGGCCCGTTAGAGCCGTTCAGGACGCCCGGGCGTCCGTGGCGCCGTCCCGTTCCCGTTCGCGGGGCTTCTCCGGCTCCCGGCGCTTCTCCGGTCCGGGGCGGCCCTCCGGTTCGAGGCGGTCCTCCGCTTCGCGGCGCTCCTCCGCCTCGCGGCGCTCCTCCAGTTCGCCGATCTCCCGGTCGGCGAGGTTCTCCGGGTCCTCGGCGTCGGCCTTCAGCACGACGCGGCGGGTCGCGGTCCACGCGGCGACGAACAGCGTGAACCGGGACACGATGTTGATCCACACCATCAGCCCGACAAGGACGGCGAACGAGGCGTACACGGGGTTCTGCGTCGTCCGGCCGATCAGCAGCGTCGCGACCTGCTTGAGCAGCTCCAGGCCGAGCGCGCCGAACAGCGCGCCGCGGATGATCCGCCGCCACGGCGCGATCGTCCCCGACAGCCGGGTGAACAGCACCAGGAAGATCACCGTGTCGAACGCGACGGCGCAGGCCAGCGACAGCAGCCGCAGCCCGGTGCCGGCGCCCGGGACGTCCTCCAGCGAGAACCAGCCGAGGACGGTGTGGGTCGCCGACGAGGTGACCGTCGACACCGCCATCCCGCAGATGAGGATCACGCCGAGGAACGCGAGCACGGCGAGGTCCCACAGCCGCTTGAGGAAGAAGTTGCCGCCGCCGGTGGGCGGGTTGCCCCAGATGTCGCGCAGCGACTCGCGCAGCACCTGCACCCAGCCGAGCCCGGTGAACAGCAGCGCGACCAGGCCGACGACGCCGACCGCCGTCTTGGACTGGGCGATCTGCTCGACCTGGAGCTGGTCCGACAGCCCCGGCAGCAGCTCCTGGACGGCCCTGACGAAGTAGTCGCGGGCCTGCGTGCTGATCCCGACCAGATAGCCGAGCAGCGAGTACGCCAGCGCCAGCAGCGGGAAGAACGACAGGAACCCGTAGCAGGTCAGGGCGGCGGCGAGCCGGTCGCCGCGGCGCTCCTGGTAGCGCTCGAAGGCGCGGGCGAGGTGGTCGAACCAGCGCCAGCGGCCGCGGGCGGCGCCCAGGACGGCCTTCCCGTCCGCCAGCAGAGCCTCGATCCACCGCTGAACCCCGCTGATCACCTGCCGCATGTACGCAACGTACCCAACCCTTGGCTCTCGATGCGGCGGACGGTAATCAACCGTTGAACGTTGAGTGGCGTTTCCCATTGCCGAACACGAAATCGCATTGCGGCCGCCACACGCCGTCCAGGCCGTGCTCGTACAGCGAGAAGCCCCACGCCTCGAACTCGGCGCGGTAGGCGGACATGTCCTTGTAGGCGCGGTCCATCACGTCGTCGGGCAGGTGGTGGGCGATGGTGATGTGCGGGTGGTACGGGAACGGCAGCGGCCGGGCGAGCGGCCCCGACGCTACCTTCGCCTGCACGCGCTCGCAGCCGCCGATTCCCTGCGCCAGCGCCACGTACACGACCGGAGACACCGGTCGGAACGTTCCGCTGCCGCGCAATCGGATACGGAACGGCCGCTCGGAATGCGCGACGTCCAGCAGATGCGCCTCGATCGCCCCCATCTCGTCCGGGGCGACCTCGGTCGGCGGCATCAGCGTGATGTGCGTCGGGATCGCGGCGGCGAGGGGGTCGCCGTAGGAGGCGCGGATGCGCTGCAGCTCCGTCCCGTACGGCTCCGGGACCGGGATCGCGACCCCGATCATCCGGACGCCGCCGGCGGCCGGGCCCCCGGGCACCCCGATGAAGGTGTCCGCGAGCCCGGGACGCGCCCCCTCGCCCGCCACGGTCAGCGACCGCGTCCCACGAAGCCGACCCGCTCACGGACGATCTCCATGGTGCGCGCCGCGACCGCCCCGGCGCGCTCGGCGCCCTTCTCCAGGATCCGGTCCAGCTCCGCCGGGTCGTCCAGCAGCGCGGTCGTGCGCTCCCGGATCGGGGTGAAGGTGCCGAGGACGACCTCGGCGAGGTCCTTCTTGAACTGGCCGTAGCCGGACCCCGCGTACTTCGCCTCCAGGTCGGGGACGGACGTGCCGTCCAGCGCGGAGTAGATCCGCAGCAGGTTGGTGACGCCCGCCTTCTTCTCCTCGTCGTAGACCACCTCGGTGCCGGTGTCGGTGACCGCGCGCATGATCTTCTTGCGCATCGGGCCGGGCTCCTCCAGCACGTCGATGATGCCCTGCGGCGAGGACGCCGACTTGCTCATCTTCGCGTCCGGCTCCTGCAGGTCGGTGATCTTGGCGGCGCCCTCCGGGATGTGCGCCTCCGGGACCACGAACGTCTCGCCGAACCGGTGGTTGAACCGCTGCGCGAGCGTCCGGGTCAGCTCCAGGTGCTGCCGCTGGTCCTCGCCGACCGGGACGCGCATCGCCGCGCTGCCCGGCTCCGGCGTGTACAGCAGGATGTCGGCGGCCTGCAGGACCGGGTAGGTGAACAGCCCGACGCTCGTCCCGGACGTCCCCTGCTTGGACGACTTGTCCTTGAACTGGGTCATCCGGCTCGCCTCGCCGAACCCGGTGATGCAGCCGAGCACCCACGCCAGCTCGGCGTGCTCGGGGACGTGGCTCTGCACGAACAGCGTCGCCCGGTCCGGGTCGACGCCCATCGCGATGAGCTGCGCCACCGACACCCGCGTCCGGCGGCGGAGCAGCTCCGGGTCGTGCTCCACGGTGATCGCGTGCAGGTCGACGACGCAGTAGAACGTCTCGTGCGTGTCCTGGAGCGACACCCACTGCCGCAACGCGCCCAGGTAGTTGCCGAGGTGGAACGAGTCGGCGGTGGGCTGGATGCCGGAGAACACCCGCGGGGCGGGCGCGGCGGCCGGGCTGACTGGGCTGGACGCTTCGGGCATGTGCACGGACCGATTCTCTCAGGTGTCGTCGGAGGCTCCGCCGCCGGTGGCGGCGTCGCCGGCCGGCCGCGGGGCCGCGGCCGGTGGCACGGGCGTCGCCGGCACCGCGGGCCGCACCGCCGGCGGCGCTGACCACCGCGCCGCCGGCCGGGCCGCCTGCTGTACCGCCTGGGGCGCCGCCCGCGGCGTGACGCGCACGCGGGCCACCCGCCGGCCCTCCATCCGGGCCACCCGCAGCTCCCGGTCCGCGGCCGGGACCGAGTCGCCCTCGGCGGGCACGCGGCCGAGCACCGCCATGATGTGCCCGGCGACCGTCTCGTACGGCCCGTCCGGCAACCGGAGGCCGGTCTCGGCGGCGAAGTCGTCCAGGTTGAGCAGGCCGTCGACCTCGACCACGCCGCCGTGCAGGCGCCGTGCCTGCGCGTCCTGCACATCATATTCGTCGCGGATGTCCCCGATCAGCTCCTCCATCAGGTCCTCGAGGGTGACGATCCCCGCGACGCCGCCGTACTCGTCCATCACGATCGCCAGGTGGCAGCCCTCCCGCCGCATCTCCGACAGCACCGGCAGGACCCGCTGCGAGGCCGGCAGGAACTTCACCGGCCGCACCAGCGACCCCACGGGCGCGGCGCCGTCCCGGTCCTCGGGGACGAGCAGGTCCCGGATGTGGACGAACCCGATCACCTCGTCGTGGGAGCCGCGGCACACCGGGAACCGGGAGTGCGGGCTGCCCGCCGCGGCCCGCGCCGCCGCCGCCAGCGGCATGGCCGCGTCCAGGAACACCACCTCGGTGCGGGGGACGAGAACCTCCCGCAGCGGCCGCTCCCCCGCCGCGAACACCTCCTCGATCAGCGCCCGCTCGTCGGCGGCGATCTGCGTGTTCTCCGCCACGAGGGCGCGCATGCGCTCCGCGGTCAGCTCCTCGCGGAGCGCGTTCGGGTCGCCGCCCGCGAGCCGCACCACCAGGTCCGTCGAGGTGGACAGCAGCCACACCAGCGGCCGCGCGAGCCGGCCCGGCGGCCGGAACGCCGCCGGAGCGGCCGCCTGCTCGCCGCCGGGCGTCCGGTCCATGGGATCAGCCTTCCCCGTCCGCGCCCCGGATAGCCGCCTCCGCACCCGGATAGCCGCCTCCGCGCCCGCGGACGGCCGCACTCGCGGTTCGGGATCTCCGGGGGCGGGGTTGCGGATAGCCTGGACGGCACCCCGCCGTCCAGTCGTCTTCCCAGGAGGTCCGTACGTGAAGCTGCTCGTCACCGGAGGCGCCGGCTACATCGGCAGCGTCGTCTCCGCACTGCTGCTGGAGGCGGGCCACGAGGTCGTCGTCCTGGACGACCTGTCCACCGGGCACGAGGACGCCGTCCCCGCCGGGGCGCGGCTGGTGCGCGGCACGCTGCGCGGCGCCGCCGCCGAGGTGCTGGGCGGCGCCGGGTTCGACGCCGTGCTGCACTTCGCGGCGAAGTCGCTGGTCGGCGAGTCCGTCGAGAAGCCGGGCCTGTACTGGGACAAGAACCTCGGCGAGTCGCTGGCGCTGCTGGAGGCGATGCGGACCGCCGGGGTCGCGAAGATCGTGTTCTCCTCGACCGCCGCCTGCTACGGCGAGCCCGAGTCGACGCCGATCCTGGAGACCGACCCGACCCGGCCCACCAACCCGTACGGCGCGTCCAAGCTGGCGATCGACACCACGCTCGCCGAGTACGCGCGGCTGCACGGCATCGGCGGCGTCTCGCTGCGCTACTTCAACGTCGCGGGCGCCTACGGCACGCAGGGCGAGCGGCACACCGTCGAGACCCACCTGATCCCGAACGTGCTGAAGGTCGCGCTCGGGCAGGGCGAGGCGGTGAAGATGTTCGGCGAGGACTACCCGACCGCCGACGGCACCTGCGTCCGCGACTACATCCACGTCGCCGACCTCGGCCGCGCCCACCTGCTGGCGCTGGACGGCTGCGAGCCCGGCGCCCACCAGATCTTCAACCTGGGCAGCGGCACCGGCAACTCCGTCCGCGAGGTCATCGAGGTGTGCCGCGACGTCACCGGCCGCGACATCCCGGCGGAGGTCCACCCGCGCCGCCCCGGCGACCCGGCGGTGCTGATCGCGTCCTCCGACAAGATCCAGTCGCAGCTCGGCTGGAAGCCGGAGCGGGACCTGCGCGCCATGGTCTCGGACGCCTGGACCTTCCTGCGTTCCCGATGACCGACCTCGGCTCCGCGTTCCGCGCGGCGTTCGGACGGCCCGCCGAGGGCGTCTGGCACGCGCCCGGCCGGATCAACCTGATCGGCGAGCACACCGACTACAACGACGGCCTCGTCCTGCCGTTCGCGCTGTCGCGGGGCGTGTCGGTGGCCGCCGCGCGCCGCGACGACGGGCTGGTCGAGGTCCGCTCCCGGCAGGCGGACGGCACCGTCACCGCGCCCGCCGACGGCGGGACGGTCGTCTCGGAGGGCTGGCCGTCCGAGCGGGCCTGGGCCGCCTACCCCGTCGGCATGGCGCGGGTGCTGCGCGAGCACGGCACCGGCGGCGCGTCCCTGCTGATCGACTCGGACCTGCCGCAGGGCGCGGGCCTGTCGTCGTCGGCCGCGCTGGAATGCGCGACCGCGCTGGCCCTCTGCGACCTGCACGGCGTCGAGATCGACCGGCCGGAGCTGGCGCGGCTCGCGCAGCGCGCCGAGAACGAGCAGGTCGGCATGCCGTGCGGGCTGATGGACCAGTCCGCGTCGCTGCTCGCCACGCCCGGCCACGCGCTGATGCTCGACTGCCGCAGCGGCCTGTCCGCGCAGGTCCCGTTCGACCCGTCGCGGGCCGGGCTGACGCTCCTCGCCGTCGACACCCGCGCCTCCCACGTCCTCACCGGCGGCGACTACGGGCGGCGGCGCGCCGAATGCGAGGAGGCCGCCGCCCTGCTCGGCGTCGACGCGCTCCGCGACGTCAAGGACCTCGCGGGCGCGCTCGGGCGGCTCCGCGACCCGGTGCTGCGGCGCCGCGTCCAGCACGTCGTCACCGAGAACCACCGCGTCGAGGCGTCCGTCGGGCTGCTGCGCGCCGGCGCCGTCGCCGAGCTCGGCGCGATGCTGAACGCCTCGCACCTGTCGCTGCGCGACCAGTTCGAGATCTCCTGGCCGGAGGCGGACGCGGCCGTCGACGCGGCGCTGCGCGCGGGCGCCCGCGGCGGCCGCATGATCGGCGGCGGGTTCGGCGGGTCGGTGATCGTGCTCACCGCGTCCGACCGCGCCGACCGGGTGCGGGACGCCATCGCGGCGGCCTACGCCAAGCGCGGCTGGACGGCGCCGGAGTTCCTCGACGCCGTCCCGTCCGCCGGGGCCCGCCGCCTGGCCTGACCCCGCCGCCCGAGCCGTTGCGGCCCGTTGTTTGGGCCCGCCGTCCGGCCTGGACCCGCCGCCCGGCCTGGACCCGCCGCCCGGCCCGGCGCGTCACTCCTGGAGCGCCGACCTGATGTCGGCGAGGAGGGCGGCGGCCTGGTCGGCGGGACCGGTCTCGTCCAGCGACCGGAAGCCGTCCACCGCGGCGGACGCGTGCGGCTCCGCGTCCGCCGGACGCCCCGTCTGCGCGAGGATGCGCGCCTGGTCGTAGGACACGAGCGCGGTCTCCCAGGTGCGGGGCGGGCCGTCCGGCAGGGCCTCCAGGGCGGCGCGGGCCGCCTCCACCGTCGCGACGGCCCGCTCCGGCTCGCCGCTCCACAGCAGGCACATCGCCGCGCGGCGGCGCGCCCGGACGGCGCCCTGCCGGTCGCCCGCCCCGGCGTGGGCGTCCGCGGCCTCCCCGAAACGCTCGGCGGCCATGGCGTCCTTGTCCAGATTCGTCAGGATCTCGGCCGCCTCCTCCAGGAAATGCGCGGCGGCGCCGGGCTCGCCGTCCTTCGCGGCGTCCGCGGCGAGGGACGCGAACGTCTCGGCCCCGTCCTCCTCCCCCATCCCCTTCTGCGCGTGCGCCAGGATCAGCCGGCAGCGCCGCGCGGTGCCCTGGTCGAGCCCCGGCAGCGCCTCCTCGGCGGCCTCCGCCGCCTCCAGGTGCCGCCCGGTCTCCAGGTACCCGGCCGCGAGGTCCACGCGCACGTGGACGGCCTGCTCGTGCAGGCCCTCGGCCGTCCACGCCGCGACCGCCTCGGCGAGATCGGCGACCGCGTCCGCCGCGCGCCCCGCCGACAGCAGCGCGAGCCCCCGCTCGGTGTGCGCCATCGCCCGCATCGGCGACGGCTCCCGCAGCGCGCCGATCGCCTCGTCGAGCAGCGCGAACGCCTCCTCCGCCGCACCGGTACCGCCGTCCGCCGGGGCGGTGCCGTCGGTGTCGTCCGCCGCCGGGGGCCGCCGGAGGAGGGTCTGGGCGAGCAGCAGCGCGGGCGACGCCACCGTGTCGGGTTCGTCCGACGCGCGGATCTCGGCGAGGGACCGGCGCAGCGCCGCGACCGCGCCGTCTTCGTCACCGGCCGCCAGCAGCGCGCGGCCCCGCAGGAACCACAGCTCACCGGCCCGGTCGGGGGCGTCGTCCGGGACGGCCCGGTCCAGCGTCGCGAGCGCCTCGTCGGGACGGTCACGGTCCAGATGGGCGCCGGCGAGCCGGAACAGCGCCGCCGTCGCGGCGCCGTCCTCCTCCGGATGCGCGGCGAAATGATCGGCCGCCGCGGCCATGTCCGCCAGACCGCTCTCGTCGCCCAGATCGAACCGCAGCGCCCCGAGCCGGCTCAGCACCCGGTGCCGCAGCCCCTCCTCGCCCAGCTCCGCGAACCGCCCGGCCGCCTCCGCCCAGCACGCGACCGCGCCCTCGCGGTCGCCGTCCATCGCCCGCTCGACGCCCCGGCCGTCCAGCCGCCGGGCGACCTGCAGCGGGGTCGGCGCGGCCGCCTCGGCGAGCGCGTCGAAACGCCGCCACGCGGCCAGGGTGCGCGCCATGTCGCGGCGGGTCCGGCGCGCGTCGCCGATCGCGAGGAGCTCGTCGAGGTCGTCGATGGACTCGATGTCGCCGTCCCCGGCCTCGGGCTCCGGCGCCGGGGCAGGAGCCGGGGCCGGGGCCGGACGGCGGTGATGCGCGGCCAGCGGGACGAACCCGAACACCGGCTCGGCCGCCAGCAGCGCCCGCACCTTGCCGCCCTGGTGGGACGTGCCGTTGCGGGCGTCGAACCGGGCCGCGAGATCCGTCGCGCGGCCCTCCAGCTCGGCGCGCAGCTCCGCCACCGGCACGTCCGCCGCCGGACGCCCGCCCGACGCCGGACGGCGGACCGTCACCGCGTCCCGCCCCGACGCCGCGACCCGCCCCAGCACCGCGGCCGCCGCCGCGGCGAACATCATCTCCGCGTGCGCGTGCGGCGCCCGGTCCAGCCACCCGAGATGCCGCTGCACGATCTCCAGCCCGCGCGCGTCGTTCCCGGTCAGCACGCAGAACTCCAGATGATCGGCGATGTCGCCGAGATCGGCGACCTGCCGGCGGTGCGCCCGGTACGCGCGGCGGTGCGCGTCGGCCGCCGCCTCGGGACGGCCCGTCCGCAGGTACACCGGCAGCATCGCCGTCTGGATGCCCTGCGGCTGCTCCTTGCACGACAGCTCGGACGCCAGCACCGGCGCCGCGATCTCCGCCGCCTCCTCGTACCGCCCGGCGTCCGCGAGATGCGCCACCATGCCCGTCGGGTCGCAGCCCTCGCAGTCCGACAGCTGGTCCCGCTGCGCCGCCCGCCACTTGGCGAACCAGTCGTCCGCCGACGGGTCCCCGAGATGCCGCGCCACGATGTGCCGCCGCCGGTACACCGCCTGGAGGCTGTGGCCGCCCGCCCGGTAGCGGCGCTCCATGTCGTCCAGCACCGCCCGCGCCCGGTCGAGGGGGATCTCCGGGAACTTCGTCAGGGAGCTCACCACCGCCTTCATCTGCCACAGCAGCACCAGCGGCTCGTCGAACCGGCCGGGATCGCGGTCGTGCTCGGCCAGCGTCCGCCCGAACGTCGCGAACGCCTTCGCCGGCTCGCCGCCGAACTGGTACGCGTCGGTCAGCCGGACCCGCACCCGGAACGCCAGCACCTCGTCGCCGGCCTCCTCCGCACGGCGCAGCGCGTCCTCCACCAGGACGGTCCGCGCCTCCCCGTACGGAAGCTCCCCCGCCCGCGTCATCAGCGCGTACACGTCGTCGATACTCACTGGCCCGCCTCCGGCTCCCTGCTCACTGGCCCGCCTCCGGGGGATGGACGGCCCACTCCAGCAGGCCGATGAACGAACGGTTCAGCACCGCCGTGTCCGCGGGACGCAGCGGATGGTGCCCGAGCAGCAGCGCCTGCCCGTACAGCGCCTGCACCGCCGGCTCCACCGGCCCGTCGGCGCCGAGCGCCGTCACGCGCCGCGTCAGCGGATTGCGGTAGTTCAGCACCAGCTGCGGGCGCTCCACCCCCGCCGACGCGCCCACCGCGCCGAGCACGTCCGCCCAGAGCTCGCCGGCCTCCTCCCGCGCCCGCGACAGCTCCTCCCGGAACTGCGCGTCCCGGCTGGTCAGGTACAGCGCCGGCAGCGACGCCGGATCGAAGTCGCGGACGACCACCTCGCAGCCGAGCCGCTCCACCGCCCGCTGCGCCGCCGCCAGGAACGGCCGCAGCGCCAGCTCCGCCGCCGGATCCAGCGGCCCGAACGCCGTCGCCAGCTCGGACGCGTCCAGCCGGGACAGCCGGACGTCCGGATCGAGGTCCGGCAGCCGCTCGATGATCTCCGTGTCGTGCACGTAGCCGCCGTTGACGAGCCCGACGCCCTGCGCGCCCGCCACCGCCGACAGCCGCCGGAACTCCTCCACGCTCCCGGTGAACCGGCCGTCCGGATGCCGCCGCCGGAACTCGTGCAGCGTCATCGGGCCCGCCGACGTCTCGTACTCCATCCACCGGTCGACGATCCGCAGCATGTCGTCGTCGTGCAGCGCCATCGCCTTCACGCCGAGCTGGTGCAGCCGCAGGAACGCGCGCAGCCGCGGCGGATCGGTCTCCGCCAGCCGCACCAGCCACTGCCGCAGCACCTCACCGAGGCCCTGCCGCGCCGACTCCAGCAGCTCGTCCTCGAACAGCGCCTCCCGGCTCGCCGTCGGCCGCAGCTCACCCGCGTCCACCACGCACCGGACGAAGAACGCCCACTCCGGCAGCAGCCCCTGCACGCTCTCCGCCAGCAGCATCCGCTTCAGGTACACGCGGTGCGCGCCACGGGCCGTCGGCGACACCGGCTCCGGCAGGACGAACGCGACCCCGGTCAGCCCCGCCTCCGCCACCTCCAGGTCCACCACGTCGAACGGCGTGAACCCGTACAGCTCCTCGCAGTACCGCTCCAGCGCGCGCCGCCGCGCCGCCGGATCGCGGTAGGGCGCCCGCCACGGCGGACCCTCCCCCGTGACCGCGACGCCGTCCACGACCAGCTCGATCGGGAGCAGCGACCCGTAGGTGCGGGCCAGCTCCGCCACCACCGGCGCGCTCAGCAGCTCCGCCGACCCCGGCCGCGCCCGCAGCGTCACCGTCGTGCCCGGCTCGTCGCGCTCCCCCGGCTCGACCCGGTAACCGCCCTCCGACCGGCCCGTCCACCGGACCGCGTCGCCGCCCTTCGCGGACCGCGACACCACCTCGATCTCGTCGGCCACCAGGAACCCCGACAGCAGCCCGATGCCGAACTGGCCGAGGAAGTCGTGCCGCGCGAACCCCAGCTCGTCCCGCTTCGACGACCGGCCGATCGTGGCCAGCAGCGTGTGCACCTCGTCGGCCGTCAGCCCCACGCCGTCGTCGTGCACCCGCAGCGCCCCGCCGCCGGTCTCGATCACCACCCGGCCGCCGCCACCGCCCCGCGCCGTGATCGCGTCCACCGCGTTCTGCAGCAGTTCCCGCAGGTACACCCGCGGGCTCGCGTACAGATGGCGGCTGAGCAGATCCACCACCCCGCGCAGATCCACCTGGAAAGCCCGATCCGCCACCCGCGTCCCTCCCCGTCGCCTTCGAACGCGATCACACCCTAACGACCGCTGCCGACAGGTTCGCGGGATTTACGACGCGAACGAGCCCCGGACCGCGAAGGTCCGGGGCTCGCGCATAGGCCGTACGGGTACGGGCCGGTCAGATCGGGCGGCCGGTCAGATCAGGCCGAGCTTGCGGACGGCGTCGCGCTCCTCCGCCAGCTCGTTCACCGACGCGTCGATCCGCGCGCGGGAGAAGTCGTCGATCTCCAGGCCCTGGACGATCTCCCACTTCCCGTCCTTGGTGGTGACCGGGAACGAGGAGATCAGGCCCTCCGGCACGCCGTAGGAGCCGTCCGACACGACCGCCATCGACGTCCAGTCGCCGTCGGCGGTGCCGTTCACCCAGGTGTGCACGTGGTCGATCGCCGCGGACGCCGCGGACGCCGCCGACGACGCGCCGCGCGCCTCGATGATCGCGGCGCCGCGCTTGGCGACGGTCGGGATGAAGTCGTTCTCCAGCCACGCCTGGTCGTTCACGGTCTCGGCCGCGTTCTTGCCGCCGATCTCCGCGTGGAACACGTCCGGGTACTGGGTGGCGGAGTGGTTGCCCCAGATCGTCATCTTCCTGATGTCGGCGACGGACACGCCCGCCTTCTTCGACAGCTGCGCGAGCGCGCGGTTGTGGTCCAGGCGGGTCATCGCGGTGAACCGCTCGGCCGGGACGTCCGGGGCGTGCTGCTGCGCGATCAGCGCGTTGGTGTTGGCCGGGTTGCCGACCACCAGCACCCTGACGTCGTCGGCGGCGCCGGCGTTGATCGCCTCGCCCTGCGGCTTGAAGATGCCGCCGTTGGCCTCCAGCAGGTCGCCGCGCTCCATGCCCTTCGTGCGCGGGCGGGCGCCGACCAGCAGCGCCACGTTCGTCCCCTCGAACGCCTTGGTCGCGTCGTCGAAGATGTCGATGCCGCTCAGCAGCGGGAACGCGCAGTCGTCCAGCTCCATCGCGGTGCCCTCGGCGGCCTTCACCGCCTGCGGGATCTCCAGCAGGCGCAGGCGGACGGGTACGTCCGCGCCGAGCAGGTGCCCGGAGGCGATGCGGAACAGCAGCGCGTAGCCGATCTGGCCCGCGGCGCCGGTAACGGTGACATTGACTGGGGTGCGCGTCATGCGTCCTTCTCCTGCTGTGACCTGACGGGGCTCAGGCGGCCATCCTTCGAACCCGACCGCCGAAGAGCACCCAAGGAACCGGTCCGCCGCACGGGTTCTCTCGCCGTCGAGATATTTCCGACGTCAGGCTATCGCGCGCGGCCCGCCCGTCATGCGCCAGGTGCCCGCCCCGGCATGGTTCACACCCGCGCCGGTCCACGAGACGCAGAAGGCCGCCCCGGACGAACCGGGACGGCCTCGCGGACCGAAGAGCGACGCGATCAGCCGTTGATCTTCTTCTGGAGGTTGGTGTCCAGGGCCTCCAGGAACTGCTCGCTGGTCAGCCAAGGCGTGTCGTTCCCGACGAGCAGGGCCAGGTCCTTGGTCATCTGGCCGCCCTCGACGGTCTCGATGCAGACCTGCTCCAGCTTGCGCGCGAAGTCGGTGACCTCGGGCTGGCCGTCGAGCTTGCCGCGGTGCTCGAGGCCGCGGGTCCAGGCGAAGATCGACGCGATCGGGTTGGTCGACGTCGGCTTGCCCTGCTGGTGCTGCCGGTAGTGCCGGGTCACCGTGCCGTGCGCGGCCTCGGCCTCGACGGTCTTGCCGTCGGGCGTCATGAGGACGGAGGTCATGAGGCCGAGCGAGCCGAAGCCCTGCGCGAGGGTGTCGGACTGCACGTCGCCGTCGTAGTTCTTGGCGGCCCAGACGAAGCCGCCCTCCCACTTGAGCGCGGCGGCGACCATGTCGTCGATGAGCCGGTGCTCGTAGGTGATGCCCTTGGCCTCGAACTCGGCCTTGAACTCGGTCTCGAAGATCTCCTGGAAGAGGTCCTTGAACCGGCCGTCGTAGGCCTTGAGGATCGTGTTCTTCGTGGACAGGTACAGCGGCATCTCGCGGCTCAGCGCGTACCGCATGCTCGTCCGGGCGAAGTCGCGGATCGAGTCGTCGAAGTTGTACATCCCCATGGCGACGCCGCCGCCCGGGAAGTCCGCGACCTCCATCTCCATGGGCTCGCTGCCGTCCTGCGGCGTGTAGGTGATCGTCACCTTGCCGGGGCCGGGGACCACGAAGTCGGTCGCCTTGTACTGGTCGCCGTGGGCGTGGCGGCCGATGATGATCGGCTTCGTCCAGCCGGGCACCAGGCGCGGGATGTTCGACACCACGATGGGCTCACGGAAGATCACGCCGCCGAGGATGTTGCGGATCGTTCCATTGGGGGAACGCCACATCTTCTTCAGGCCGAACTCTTCGACGCGCGCCTCGTCGGGGGTGATGGTGGCGCACTTGACGCCGACGCCGTGCTCGGCGATGGCGTTCGCGGCGTCGATGGTGACCTGGTCGTCCGTGGCGTCACGGTGCTCGATCCCCAGGTCGTAGTACCTCAGGTCGACGTCGAGGTAGGGCAGGATCAGCTGGTCCTTGATGAATTTCCAGATGATCCGCGTCATTTCGTCGCCGTCGAGTTCGACGACCGGGCCCGCTACTTTGATCTTGGGCATGCTGTTGCTGTCCCTTTCCTACACCTGGCCAGCAGTCCTTGTAAGGCTCAACTGGCAAGGCTAGCCGAGGCCCGGGTGCGGTCTAGACCTGGGCTCCTGGCGAAGGTGGCCGCACCCCTGGCGACCTGCGGATATATCGTTAGCCGGGCGAACCGTCCCGGCGCCGGAGGAGCAGCAGCCGCACTCCGCGGGCCGCCATGACCAGGGCGATCAGCACACCGAACGCGCCGGCCCCGATGAGGCCGGTCTTGTTCATCGGGGGGATGCTGAGCGCGACGAACGCGACCATCTCGCCGAGGATGACGAGCGTCCAGCAGTCGATCGGGCGGCTGCGGACGGCGAGCAGGCCGAGCTGGGACTCCGGCAGCAGGAGCCGCGCGAGCGCGCCGAACAGCAGCGCGGCGGCCATCAGGCCGGAGCCCTTGCGGAAGTAGTTGAGGGCGCAGAGGGCGAGGCCGCCGCCGACGCCGCTGAGCACGATGAGGTACGGCAGCCGCGCGAGCCACTGGGGGGCGGCGCTCTTGCCGCGCGGCGCCTTGCGCCGGCGCCGGTGCACCTGCGTGCTCATGGGTCAACGGTAATGCCGATCGGCGCGTGGCACGACATCGCGGGGCGGCGGGGCGGGTCGTGCTGAGCCGGGTGAGGGGTCCGGTGATCGTTCCTCCGGATCGGCGGCCGGACTTGTGCTCCGGCGACGGAATCGCCCCCGGTCCGGCTGGTGGCGAAGAGCCCCGAATGCCTTGCGCCATCGGTGCTACTCGCCAGTAGGAGGGTGTGACGGGGGTCCGCCCGGGTAACCCGGCAGACAGGGGTCGCTAACTAGCTGGGAGGACTGCCGTGGAGGGGCCGTTCATGCGGATCGAGGACAGCGGGCTGGTGGTGCCGCTGCGCCCCGACGTAACGACGGTCGGGAGAGGGAGAGGAGTCGACATCCGCCTCGACGACCCGAGTGTGTCCCGTTTGCACGCCGAGATCGTGCGGCGCGGCCCGTACGTCTACGTCGTCGACATGGGCCTGTCCCGCAACGGGACCCGTGTCAACGGCCGGCCGATCGCCCGCCGTGTGCTGGAGGACGGTGACGTCGTGAGCTTCGGCACGGCGCGCTGCCGGATGGGGGGCATCCCCCGTGAGGAGGTCGACCCGGACGTCGAGCTGCGGCGCGCCGTGGCCCCCGAGCTCACCCGCCGCGAGGTCGACGTGCTGACCGCGCTGTGCCGTCCCGCACTGTCCGACGAGGCGTTCGTGGCCCCCGCCACGGCGCGGGACATCGCGGGAGAGCTGGTCGTGACCGAGGCCGCGGTGAAGCAGCACCTGCTGCGGCTCTACCAGAAGTTCCGGATCCCGGAGGGGGCCAACCGGCGCACCCGGCTGGCCAACGAGGTCATCGCGATGGGGCTCGTCCGGCCGCTGCCGCCGGTGCACGTCCCCCAGCAGGGCCGCCCTCCGATCGACGGGCGCCCGCCGGGGATGCGGGGCCCGGCGGAGGCGCGCAGGCCGGGGGCGCCGGGACACGCGCCCGGCCATCCGGGTCCGGCGCGCACCGCGCACACCACGGCGGGCCGCCGGGCCAGCTGAGGTGCCGGACCGGCCTGGCCGAGCGTGCGGTCGCCCTTGATGGCAGCGCAATGAGGGCGACCGCCAGACCCGCCCGAGCGGGGCCGCGCAAGTGACGGCGCGGCTCCGTCCGGGAGTATCCGGGTGATGCGGAGGGGCCGCCACCGTGGGTGTCGGTGGCGGCCCTCACGCATGTCCGGGACCGGTCAGGCGGCCTGCTCGGCGGCCTCGACGACGTTCTGCAGGAGCATCGCGCGGGTCATGGGGCCGACGCCGCCGGGGTTCGGGGCGACCCAGCCGGCGACGTCGCGGACGTCGGCGGCGACGTCGCCGGTCAGCTTGCCGTCGACGCGGGAGACGCCGACGTCGAGGACGGCGGCGCCGGGCTTGACCATGCCGGCGGTGATCAGGCCGGGCACGCCGGCGGCGGCCACGACGATGTCGGCGGCGCGGGTGTGCGCGGCGAGGTCGCGGGTGGCGGTGTGGCAGAGGGTGACGGTGGCGTTCTCGCTGCGGCGGGTCAGCAGCAGGCCGAGGGACCGGCCGACGGTGATGCCGCGGCCGACGACGGTGACCTCTGCGCCCTTGAGCGGGACGTCGTAGTGGCGGAGCAGCTCGATGATGCCCTTCGGCGTGCAGGGCAGCGGGCCGGGCTGCATCAGGACGAGCCGCCCGAGGTTGGTCGGGTGCAGGCCGTCGGCGTCCTTCGCGGGGTCGATCAGCTCCAGCACCCGCTGCTCGTCCAGGCCCTTGGGAAGGGGGAGCTGGACGATGTAGCCGGTGCAGGCGGGGTCGGCGTTGAGCTCGGCGACGGCCCGCTCGACGTCGGCCTGGGACGCGGTCTCGGGCAGGTCGCGGCGGATGCTCTCGATGCCGACCTCGGCGCAGTCGCGGTGCTTCATGTTCACGTAGGAGCGGCTGCCCGGGTCGTCGCCGACCAGGACGGTGCCGAGGCCGACGGACACGCCGCGGTCGCGGAGCGCCTCGACGCGGCGCTTGAGGTCGGAGCGGATCTCGGCGGCCAGGGCCTTGCCGTCCAGAATCTGTGCGGTCATGCATGCCTCCGCGGTGTCTCGCCAGGGACCGAGCCCGGCTCGAGGTCCCGTCCACCCAGGCGCGCGGTGTCCGGACTGTCGTTCGCTCCCCGGTGGTGATCCACCTTGACCGCGCCAGTCGCGTCGAAACCCCATGGTAGCCGTCCCGGGGGCGGCGAGTGGCTCGCGGAAATCGCCGTGAAGTGGCCCTGCCGGACGCTCAGCGGCCCCTCATAGCGTGGACGCCATGAGCGACGAGTGGTTTGACCGCCCGGTCCTGACCGGGCGTTACGTGCGTCTTGAGCCTCTTTCCCTCGACCATGTGGACGGGCTGTTCGAGGCGTCGAAGGAGCCGTCGATCTGGACGTGGAAGAACGAGCGCCAGCCGGAGACCGTGGACGCCGTGCGCGCCTGGATAGAGAAGGCGCTGGCGGGGTGCGAGCGCGGGCTGCGGCTGCCGTTCGCGCAGGTCGACGTGGCGACCGGGGAGGTCGCGGGGAGCACGTCGTATTACGAGATCGCGCCGCACGACCGGGGGCTGTGCATCGGGCACACCTGGCTGGGGGCGCGCTGGCAGCGGACGGGGTTCAACACCGAGTCGAAGCTGCTGCTGCTCCAGCGGGCCTTCGACGACCTGGGGGCGATCCGGGTCGGCTGGCACACGCACGTCCGCAACGAGCGGTCGCGTGCGGCAATCGAGCGTCTCGGCGCGTCGTTCGAGGGGATCCACCGCAAGCACCGGGTCCGCGCGGACGGGTCGATCCGCGACACCGCCGTCTACGCGATGACCGACGATGACTGGCCGGAGGCGTCGAAGGCGCTGCGCGCCAAGCTGCGCTGAGCGCGCACGCCGATGGCGCGCCGGGGGCCGCGCTAGTCGTCGGCGCGTTCGCGGCGGGCGAGGATCCGGTCGGTGCCGTGCCAGCCGAGCTGCCCCGCGAGCATCGCCGCGAGCACCGCGGCGACGAGCCCGACGGCCTGCCGGGACTCCATCAGCAGCGCGTCGGCCTGGCCGACGTGGGCGACCAGAAAGGTCGTCAGCGAGTCCATGCGCGCCTCCCTAGGCGGGCGATCGCGCCGGGGGTCGGGAACGTTCAGGGGGCGCGGCCAGCCAGAGGCTACCTCCCGCGCAGAAGTGGAAAGGACGGCCGGTGCGGGGATCGTGCGTCCCGCACCGGCCGTCCTCAAGCCCCGGCCGCCGACGGCCTCAGTGGGATCAGTGGAAGAAGTGCCGCGTCCCGGTGAAGTACATCGTGATCCCGGCCTTCTTCGCGGTCTCGATCGCCAGCTCGTCGCGGATCGAGCCGCCCGGCTGGACGACGGCCTTGACACCGGCCTCGACCAGCACCTCCAGGCCGTCCGGGAACGGGAAGAACGCGTCCGACGCGGCGACCGAGCCGCGCGCCCGCTCCTCGCCCGCGCGGGCGACCGCGAGGCGGGCGGAGTCGACCCGGTTGACCTGCCCCATGCCGACGCCGACGGTGGCGCCGCCGGACGCCAGCAGGATCGCGTTGGACTTGACGGCGCGGACGGCCCGCCACGCGAACGCCAGGTCGCGGAGGGTGTCCTCGTCGACGGCGTCGCCGCACGCGAGCTCCCAACCGGACGGGTCGTCGCCGGGCGCGTCGACCCGGTCGACGGTCTGCACGAGCAGGCCGCCGTCGATCCGCCGCGACTCGGTGGCGCCGCCGGGGGCGTCCGGGCAGATCAGCAGCCGGGTGTTCTTGAACCGGTTCGTCAGCACGGTCACGGCCTCGTCCTCGAAGGACGGGGCGACGACGACCTCGGCGAAGCTCCCGGTGATCTGCTCCGCCATCGCGGCGGTGACCGGGCGGTTCGCGGCGATCACGCCGCCGTAGGCGGACGCGGGGTCGCATTCGAGGGCCAGCCGGTGCGCCTCGGCGATGTCGGCGCCGACCGCGATGCCGCACGGGTTGGCGTGCTTGATGATCGCGACGCAGGGGTCGGTGAAGTCGTAGGCGGCGCGGCGGGCGGCGTCGGTGTCCACGTAGTTGTTGTAGGACATCTCCTTGCCGTAGATCTGCTCGGCGCCCGCGAGGCCCGTCTCGCCCGGCACCCGGTAGAGGGCGGCGCGCTGGTGCGGGTTCTCGCCGTACCGCAGGGCGTTCGACCGCTCCCAGGTGGCGCCGATGAAGTCCGGCCACCGCGTCTCGGCGGCCTGCTCGTCGGGCGCGTACTCGCTCGCGAACCAGGACGCCACGGCGACGTCGTAGGACGCGGTGTGCTTGTAGGCGAGGGCGGCGAGGCGGCGCCGCTGCTCCAGCGTGAAGCCGCCCTCCTTCACCGCGTCGAGGACGTCCCCGTACGCGGACGGGTCGACGACGACGGCGACGGACGCGTGGTTCTTCGCGGCGGCGCGGACCATCGTCGGGCCGCCGATGTCGATCTGCTCGACGCACTCGTCGGGCCCGGCGCCGGACGCGACGGTCGCGGCGAACGGGTACAGGTTCACCACGGCCAGGTCGAACGGCTCGACGTGCAGGTCGTCGAGCTGCTGGAGGTGGTCGTCCTTGCGCCGGTCGGCGAGCAGCCCGGCGTGCACCTTCGGGTGCAGGGTCTTGACCCGGCCGTCCAGGCACTCGGGGAACCCGGTGAGCTTCTCCACCTTCATCACCGGCACCCCGGCGGCGGAGATCCGGCCCGCCGTGGACCCGGTGGAGACGATCTCCACCCCGGCCTCGTGCAGGCCCCGGGCGAGCTCCTCCAGCCCGGTCTTGTCGTACACGCTGATCAGTGCGCGCTTGATCGCCACCCGACTCACCGGCCGAGCTCCCCTCGTTCCGTCTGACCTGGACTGCCGGACGGTCCGCCGTCCGGCGCGGCGCCGCCGGTCGGGCCGTCGCCGCAGGTTCTGCATTTCATCGAGACCCGCCGGCCCCGCGTGGTCCAGCCGTCGCGGGCCAGCCGTCCGACGACGTCGACCAGGAGCCGGCGCTCCACCTGCTTGATGCGCTCGTGCAGGGAGTCCTCGTCGTCGTGCCAGCCCACGGGGACGGTCTCCTGGGCGATGACGGGTCCGGTGTCCACGCCTTCGTCGACGAAGTGAACCGTACAGCCCGTGACCTTCACCCCGTACGCCAGGGCGTCCCGTACGGCGTACGCGCCGGGGAACGAGGGCAGCAGCGCGGGGTGGGTGTTGACGATCCGTCCGCCGAACCGGGCGAGGACCTCCGGGCCGAGGATCTTCATGAACCCGGCGGACACCACCAGATCGGGTTCGTGCTCGGCGATGGCGGCGGCGAGCGCCGCGTCCCACTCGGCGCGGGACGGGAAGTCGGGGATGCGGAGGGTGAACGCGGGCAGCCCGGCGCGCTCGGCGCGCTCGGTCCCGCCGATCCCTTCGCGGTCGGCGCCCACGGCCACCACTTTCGCCCCGTAGGCTGGGTCTGCGCAGGCGTCGAGCAGCGCTTGTAGGTTGGTCCCCGCACCGGAGACGAGGACGACGAGCCGGGCGGACACCATGACTCCCTTGTGGACGGTGGGGTTGTCGGCAATCGGCATGAAGCCTATCGGCCCTGTTCGGCGCGGTTGAATCCACGGTTGGGAGGAGCGGACGTGAGCGAGCAGCCGGGAGGCCCGGCCCATCCCGTCGAGCAGGGGCGGGATCCGGCGGGACCGCCCCCGGGCCCCGGCCCGGGCTCTCCCCTGGGTCCCCCGCCCGGGCAGCGGCCGGTGGAGCGGACCGGCCGGCGGGCCCTGTGGCTCGGCGTCGTCGCCCTGGTGACCTCGGTGTTCTTCTACCCGCTGGGGCTGGTGCTGGGCGTCGCCTCGCTGGTGATCGGGATCCGGGCGCGGCGGCGGGCGCGGACGGCGCGCGCGACCGCGCCGGGCGCCGTGCCGGGCATCGTGCTCGGCGCGGTCGGGCTGGCGTTCTCGACGATGTCGGTGGCGCTGACGGTGTTCCTGTGGTCGGAGCTGAGCGGCTACCAGGAGTGCATCGGCGCGGCGAACACCGGCACCGACAAGACCGCCTGCAAGCACGAGTACTACCCGAAGATCGAGAAGAAGCTCGACCTGCCCGCGGGCAGCATGGACAAGTACGGCGACCTGCTCTGACCCGCCTCTGACCCGCCCGTTCGGGTCCGCCGGCGAGGCTCGGTCGCGGGAGCCGGTCGCGGCGCGGGGCTCGGTCGCGGCGCGAGGCTCAGTCGCGGCGCGGGGGCCGGTCGCGGCGCGGCTCCTCGCGCAGGACGTAGATCGCGCCGCCGCGGTTCTCGGTGCGCTCGGGGTCCTCGCGCGGCGGCGGGACGGGCTCCGGCTCGGGGTCCTCGACGATGTGGCCTTCGAGGACGACCTTGCCGTCCCGCTCGTCCGGCTCGGGCTCCCCCGGCACGGGCGCCGGCTCCGGTTCCGGATCGTGCAGGACGGGCTCGTCCGCGATCAGCTCGGGCAGCGGGTCCGCGGCGCGGCCGCGGCCGCGCGGCCGGCGCGGCGCCAGCACCGGTTCGGCCTCCTCGAACTCCAGCGGGTCCGGCGCGTAGGGCGAGGGGCGGGAGGCGGGCGGCTCCTCGGGCGCCGGCCGGGGCTCGTCGAGGACGGGCGCGGGCAGCGGCACCGCCGCCTCCGGCAGCGGGGCGGGGGACGGCTTCGCCGCGGGCCGCCGCGCCCTGCTCTTCTTCGGCTTCGGCTTGCGGGGACGGGCGGGCGCGCCGTCCTCCTCCGGCCGCCGCATGAGCCGCCAGTTCGCGACCCACGCCGCGAGCGCCGCGGAGATCCCGACCTCCAGCGCCGCCAGCAGCCCCACCTGCCAGGCCGACGGCCCGACCGTCGCCATCCGCCCGCCGCCGAGCGGGCCGCCCGACAGCGCCGCCAGCAGCGCGACGACGGCGCCGGTCAGGGTCCCGGACACGAAGCCCCACAGCGGCGCGCCCTCCGACGTCGCGCTCGGCATCGTCCGGATCGTCAGCACCCCGCCCACCGCGCCCGCGACGAACGGCGCCGCGAGCGCCAGCAGCGACACCGCGGGCGCGGGCCCCGGCTCGGGCAGCGCGGCGAGCGGCGGGAACGCGGGGACCGTGTCCAAGAACACACCGGTGGGCGACACGCTCGTCCCGGCGCCGACCGCGAACCCGGGGCCGACCGCGTACGCGATCCCCCAGATCACCGCGTTCGGCAGGAACGCCAGCTCCACCAGCAGCAGCAGGACGCCGCCGACGATGCCCGGCGCGAGCAGGTCGTACACCCGGTCGGACTCGGAGACGTGCAGCGCCAGGGACCCGCCGACCAGGACGGCGCCCGCCGCCGCCAGCACCGCGACCGACCCGGCGACCCCGATCACCAGCGACCGCGGGCGGTCCGGCAGCAGCCGCAGCAGCGCGCCCAGCCCGGACCGGACGCGCCGCCCGCGCGCCTCCGCCGCGACCTGCGCGGCGACCATGGCCCGCGCGGCGCCCAGCCCGCCCGCGATGACGGCGACGAGGAGGCAGCCGAGCAGCGCCTGCCACGCGGACGGGTGCACCTCCGGCGCCGACACCGCGAGCGCCATCAGCATCGCCAGCAGCGCGTACGGGACGGCCAGCGCCGCCGCCACCCGCACCACGGCGACCCGCGGCCGCGGCGGCAGCCCGAGCCCCCGGATCATCCACGCGCCGCCCCGGTACAGCAGGGCGCCGGGCAGCACCAGCACGCCCAGCGGCAGCAGCCCGACGCGGCCGTGCCCGTAGGAGAACCCCGCGTGGTGGGAGACGAGCCAGAAGTTCACGGCCGTGCGGAACACCCCGGACAGCCCGTGCCCGAGCGCGGTCTTCGGCGCGGCGACCCAGCCGAGCAGCGTCACGGTCGTCAGCACGGTGAGCCCGATCCCGACGCACCACAGCGACGCCACGAGGCCCGTCACGTACAGCGGGCGGCCGTTGCCCGGCGGCGGCGCGGGGCGCCCGCCGCGCGCCTTCCCGGGGCGCGGCGCGTCCTCGCGGCGCCGCCCCCTCGGGTCCCTCGCCGGTTCGGGGGTCGCGCGCTGTCCCGGCCTCACGTCGCTCACCCGCCCATGCTGGCACCCCGCCCCCGCGCACCCGCCCCCTCGACCCGGCGTGTCGCCTTTGTCGCCCGCCGCGCGTCCCCGGAAGGGCGGCGCGCCCCGGGCCGGCGGCGGCCCCTCGACCGGCCGGGGACGCCCGCGACGACGAAAGACGCCCGGGCCGCGACGGCGGCTCGGGCGTCTTTCGGTGCCTGGTCAGGCGATCGGAAGGGCTCAGAGGCTCTTCATGATCTCCCGCATGAGGACGGCGGTCTCGCTCGGGGTCTTCCCGACGCGGACGCCGACCTTCTCCAGGGCCTCCTTCTTCGCCTGCGCGGTGCCGGCGGAGCCGGACACGATCGCGCCGGCGTGGCCCATCGTCTTGCCCTCGGGGGCGGTGAACCCGGCGACGTAGCCGACGACCGGCTTCGTGACGTTCTTCTCGATGTAGGCGGCGGCGCGCTCCTCGGCGTCGCCCCCGATCTCACCGATCATCACGATGGCGTCGGTCTCCGGGTCCTCCTGGAACGCCTTGAGGGCGTCGATGTGGGTGGTCCCGATGATGGGGTCGCCGCCGATGCCGACGCAGGTGGAGAAGCCGATGTCGCGCAGCTCGTACATCATCTGGTAGGTCAGCGTGCCCGACTTCGACACCAGGCCGATGCGGCCCGGGGTGGTGATGTCGGCCGGGATGATGCCCGCGTTGGACTTGCCGGGCGAGGCGATGCCGGGGCAGTTCGGCCCGATGATGCGGGTCTTGTTGCCCTTGGACTCGGCGTACGCCCAGAAGTAGGCGGTGTCGTGCACCGGGATGCCCTCGGTGATGACGACGCAGAGCGGGATCTCGGCGTCGATCGCCTCGACGACGGCGTCCTTGGTGAACTTCGGCGGGACGAACACGACGGACACGTCCGCGCCGGTCTCCTGCATCGCCTCCTTGACGGTGCCGAAGACGGGCAGCTCGGTGCCGTCGAAGTCGACGGTCGTGCCGGCCTTGCGGGCGTTCACGCCGCCGACGACCTGCGCCCCGGCGGCCAGCATCCGGCGGCCGTGCTTGGAGCCCTCGGAGCCGGTGATGCCCTGCACGATGATCTTGCTGTTCTCGGTGAGCCAGATGGCCATTGTCATGCACCTGCCGCGGCGAGTTCGGCGGCGCGCTTGGCCGCTTCGTCCATGGTGTCGACCTGCTGGACGCCGGTCAGCCCGGCGTCGTTGAGGATCTTGCGTCCGAGCTCGGCGTTGTTGCCGTCGAGGCGGACCACGAGCGGCCGGTCGACGGCCTCGCCGCGGTCGGCCAGCAGCTTGTAGGCCGAGACGATGCCGTTGGCGACGGCGTCGCAGGCGGTGATGCCGCCGAAGACGTTGACGAACACCGACTTGACGGCGGCGTCGGAGAGCACGATCTCCAGGCCGTTCGCCATCACCTCGGCGGACGCGCCGCCGCCGATGTCGAGGAAGTTGGCGGGCTTCTGGCCGCCGAACTCCTCGCCGGCGTAGGCGACCACGTCCAGGGTGGACATGACCAGGCCCGCGCCGTTGCCGATGATGCCGACGGAGCCGTCGAGCTTGACGTAGTTGAGGTCCTTGGCCTTCGCCGCCGCCTCCAGCGGGTCGGCCGCGGCCTTGTCCTCGAGCTTGTCGTGGTCCTGGCGGAACCCGGCGTTGTCGTCGAGGGAGACCTTGCCGTCGAGGGCCTTCACCTGGCCGTCGGCGGTGAGGATCATCGGGTTGACCTCGACCAGCGTGGCGTCCTCGTCGGTGAACACCGCCCACAGCCGCTCGATGAGCTCGGCGGCGCCGTCGAGCGCCTCCTCGGGCAGCCGGCCCTGCTCGGCGATCTGCCGGGCCTGGGCCCGGTCGACGCCGGTCAGCGGGGACACCGGCACCATCGCGAGGCGGTCGTGCGGGACCTCCTCGATCTCGACGCCGCCCTCGACGGAGCAGATGGACAGGAAGGTGCGGTTGGCGCGGTCGAGCAGGAACGAGAAGTAGAACTCCTGCGCGATCGCCGAGCCCTCCTCGACCAGGACCCGGTGGACCGTGTGGCCCTTGATGTCCATGCCGAGGATCTGCCCGGCGAGGGCCTCGGCCTCGTCGGCGGTGTCGGCCAGCTTCACGCCGCCGGCCTTGCCGCGGCCGCCGGTCTTGACCTGGGCCTTGACGACGACCTTCTTGCTGCCCGCGGAGAACAGTTCCTCCGCGATGGCGCGCGCTTCCTGGGGAGTCGAGGCGACCTTGCCGGTGGGCACCGGTACCCCGTACTCGGCGAAGAGTTCCTTCGCCTGATGTTCGAACAGGTCCACGAGGGCGTCCTTAAAACGGATCGACAGCCAGATGACCACGCGAGTGGGGGTACACGGGTGTCCGTGCGGCCGGCACTCCGCGGTCCGCTCCGTCGATGCAGCCTAGTCAACGCCGGTCCGTGCTGCCGCCGCCGGGTCCATTTGTCGCCCAGAGTCCGGAAACCGCAGGTGCGGGCGGTGCGGTGGCGAGCGCGTACGCTCCCTCACGACGGTGACTCGATTGGCATAGTTTGATGTACTTGCGTGAGGCCAGGGGGGAGACGAGGCCCATGGGGCGGCAGCGGGGGGACGTGCGCACCGCCGCCGCGCCTGCGCCCGCGCCCGCCGGGCCCGTCCGCGCCCCCGTCCGGCGCCGTGCCGCGTCCGCGCGGCTGCGCGGGCGCCGGATCCGCCGCGGCGCCGCGTTCCTCGTCGTCGCCGCGCTCGTCGCCGTGGCCGGGGCGAACGTGCCGGAGCCGTCGGCGCCGGGCTGGGCGAGCCCGGGCCTGGTGGGCGGCGGCGGGTGGCCGTTCGCGGGCGTCCCGCTCGATCCGGACGACGCCGACGGCGCCGCGTACCTGCCCGACAGCTCGGCCGTGCGGCTCGCGAACGGGCGGGTGCTGCTCGTCCCGTCGGGTGAGGAGGCGCCGGTCACGGTCGCGGCGGACGATCCGCGGGTGGCGCAGGCGGTGCGGTCCGAGAGCGCGTGGCTGGCGTCCGGGACCGTCCCGGAGGGCCCGGCGGACTCCGGTTTCCGCGACATGGCGGCGCGCGCGCTGCTGGACCTGCGGCTGCTGACGCCGCCGAACGGCGCGTCCCTGGCGTCCTGGTACGGGGCGTGGCGGTACTCGTGGCCGCGCGACTCCGCCTTCGCCGCCGCCGCGTTCACCGTGACGGGGCATCCGTCGGAGGCGCGCCGCGTCCTGCGCTTCCTGGGGCGGGTCCAGACCGACAACGGGCTTTGGGCCGCCCGGTACAACGCCGACGGGACGGCCGTGACGGACGGGCGGCCGCCGCAGCTCGACTCGCTCGGCTGGGTGCTGTGGGCGAGCTGGCTGTACCGGACGGAGAACCCCGGCGCCGACGACCTCCCGGACCTGTGGCCGATGGTGCGGCGCGCCGCCGACCATCTGGCCGGGTCGCTGGACGCGGAGGGCCTGCCGCCCCCGTCGTCCGACTACTGGGAACGCGATCACGGCCGCGAGCAGGACCCGCGGCGGCCGACGCTCGGGGTGGTCGGGCCGGTGCTGGCGGGCCTGCGGGCGGCGGCGGTCCTCGCGCAGGGCTACGGCGACGGGGCCAGGGCGGCGCAGTGGCGGGCGGCGGCGCACCGGGTGTCGGACGCGCTGGACCGGCAGTTCGCGCCCTACGGGTACCCGCGCTCACCCGTGCAGGACGGGCTGATGGACACGTCCGTGACGTTCATCGCACCTCCGTTCGCGCCGGCGGACCAGGCCGTGACCGGGGCGATCGCTTCCGCCGAGCGCGCGCAGGCGCTGCCGAACGGGGGCGTGCTGCCGGGCGAGAGCTGGTCCGGGACGCCGGACGTCGCGTGGACGCCGGAGACCGCGCTGTTCGGGCTGTCGGCCGCGGCGGGCGGCCGGACGGCCGAGGCGCTCGCGCGCCTCGGCTGGCTGTCGGCGCACCGGACGTCGCTGGGCGCGCTGCCGGAGAAGGTGGGCCCGACGGGCCGCCAGGCGGGCGTGGCGCCGCTGGGCTGGACGGACTCGCTGGTGCTGCTGACGCTGGCGGCCCTGCGCGAGCCGCTGCCGGTCCCGCCCGCGTCCTGACCCCCGGGAGCCCCGCTCAGGTGAACTGCTCGTAGCCCATCTTGAGCACGAGCGCGGCGACGACGCACAGCAGCACGACCCGGACGAACCCGGTGCCGCGGCTGATCGCCATGCGGGCGCCGAGCTGCGCGCCGGCGGCGTTGCAGACGGCCATGCCGAGCCCGATCGCCCACAGCACGTGCCCCTGGGCGGCGAACACGGCGAGCGCGCCGAGGTTGGTGCCCGCGTTGATGATCTTCGAGGTGGCGGACGCGTCGACGAAGTCCAGGCCGAGCAGCGCCGTGAACGCGATGACGAGGAACGTCCCGGTCCCGGGGCCGACGAGCCCGTCGTAGAAGGCGATCGCGACGCCGGGCACGACGATCGCGAGGGCCGTCCGGCGCCGGGTCCGCAGGACGAGCCGGGGGGCGCGGCCGAGGTCCGGCTTCAGCACGACGAGCGCGGCGACGGCGAGCAGCACCACCATGATCACCGGCTTGAGCACGTCGGACGAGATCGCCGCGGCGCACAGCGCGCCGCCGGCGGCGCAGCACACCGCGAGGGCCGCGGCCGGGCCGGCGACCCGGACGTCCGGCTTGGCCTTGCGGGCGTAGGCGACGGCGGCCGAGGCGGTGCCGGCGATGGAGCCGAGCTTGTTGGTGGCGAGCGCGGTCGCGACGGGCTGTCCGGGGTTGAGGAGCAGCAGCGCGGGCAGCTGGATCAGCCCGCCGCCTCCCACGACCGCGTCGACCCAGCCGGCCGAGGTGGCGGCGGCCAGCATGACGGGCACCTGCTCGGCGTGCACGGGGGCTCCCGGGGGTAAGGGGTGTTAAGAGTATGACCATAACGCCCCGGGGTGCCCCGCCCGGCCGTCAGGCCGCCCACTCCCGCGCGAGGACCGCCCAGATCTGCTCGTCGCGGCGCTCACCGGCCAGCAGGTACGCGTCCCGCAGGACGCCCTCGCAGGTCATCCCGAGCCGCTTCGCCACCGCCGCGCTGGCGGTGTTGCGCGGGTCGCAGATCCACTCCACCCGGGCCATCCCGCGCACCCCGAACGCCCAGTCGATCATGTGCCGGACCGCGGTGGTGACCAGGCCGCGGCCCCGGGCGCCCGCGCCGAGCCAGACCCCGGCCTCGCAGACGCCGCGCGGGGCGTCGAACGTCCGGAAGACGGTCCCGCCCTCCAGCACGCCGTTCACCCAGATGCCGTAGACGCGGCCCTCGTCCCTGGCCTGCTTCTCCGCGTAGTCCTGCAAGAACTTCCGCGCGGTCGCCTCGTCGACGACGGTGTGCGCCCACGGGATGTACTCGATGACGTCGGTCCGCACGCGCTCGGCGTGCGCGGCGAACTCGGCCGCCTGCCACGGCTCCAGCGGACGGAGCTCGGCGTCGTCGGCCAGGGTGACGGCGAACATGGAGGACCTCCCGGGGGGGTACGTACCGAACGTTTGTTATGTATCCTACGGGACATGCCCGCCCGAGGTGATCACGACGCCCGCCGCCGCGACGTCTCCGAGGCCGTCTGGCGGGTCCTCGCCGACCGCGGCTTCGGCGGGCTGACGCTGCGCGCCGTCGCCGCCGCGATGGGCGCCTCGACCGGCCTGCTCACGCACTACTTCCCGAACAAGAAGGCGCTGGTCTCCTACGCCCTCGACGTCGCCGACGAGCGGACCGCGAGCCGGTCCCTGCGCGGCGCGCAGACCCGGGGCCTCGCGAGCCTGCGCGCCGCGCTGCTGGACGTCCTGCCGCTGACGCCGGAGGCCGCGGTGATGAACCGCGTGTGGGTCGGCTCGTGGGACGGCTCGCTCGCCGACCCCGAGTTGCGCGAGCGCGAGATGCGGCGGTACCGCGGGTGGCGGGCGCGGCTGCGCGTCCACGTCGCCGCCGCCGTCGAGCGCGGCGAGCTGCCCGCCTCGTCCGACGTGGACGACGTCACCGCCGCCGCGGCCGCGTTCGCGCACGGCCTCGTCGTACACGCCCTCTTCGACACCGAGCGGTACCCGCCCGAGCGGCAGACCCGGATGCTCGACGCCTGGCTCGACGCGCTCGCCCGCTGACCGGCGCCCCTGACCGGCGTGCGGGAAACCGGCGGGAACCGGCGGGACCCGTCGTGACTCGAACGTGACGGGCGGTCAGCATGATCGACGGGATCGGCGACGATCGGGAGGACGCATGGGACGTGTGAAGACCACCGGCTACGGATGGACCGGCTCCGTCCTGCCGCTCGTCGGCCTGGTCGGCGGCGCCGTGCTGGGCGCCGCCGTGGGCACGGCGCTGGGGGCCGAGGACGTCCTCATGCCGCCGGCCGCCGGCATCCTGGTCGCCGAGCTCCTCGCCGCGGCGACGATGTTCCTCATCGGCCTCGCGAAGAACAGCACGCGGACGCCCGAGGGCCGGCGGGTATGGACGAACACGCACAAGTACGGCAGGTACGGCGTCCAGTGGTCCGGCGTGACCATCGCCCTCGCCTTCGCGACGCTCCCGTTCGCCGTCACGGTGGGCAAACTGACCCAGCGGGAGCTGATCTGGGTGGGGCTGGTCGTGGCGTTCGCGGCGACGGCCGGGATCAGCCGGCTGATCTACGTGAAGACCTGCGCGGACGCCATCGACCCATGAGGACGGCGGTGCCCGCCGCCACCGCCAGCAGCGCGGCGGCCAGCCCGAACGCGACCTGGGCCGCCGACGCCGGTCCGTGCGGCAGCGCGCGGAAGAACGCGGTGCCGAGGACGGCGATGCCAAGCGTCCCGCCGAACTGCTGGACGGCGTTGAGCAGCCCCGCCGCGGACCCCGTCTCGTGCGGCCGGACCCGCGCCAGCGCCGCCGTGAAGAACGGGACCGTGAACAGCCCGTTCCCTGTCCCGGCCAGGGCCAGCGCGCCGAGCAGCGGCCATGGGTAGCCGTCCGGGTAGGCGCGGTAGACGGGGATCGCCGCGCAGACCCCGGCCAGCATGACCGCGAGCCCGGCGACCATCAGCCGCGGGCCGAAGCGCGGGACGAGCCGGGTCCCGGCGAGCCAGGACGCGGCGGCCATCGCGGCCGACCAGGGCAGCAGCGTGAGCCCGGCGGTCAGCACGTCCTGCCCGAGGCCCAGCTGGATCTGCAGGACGACCACGACCATCAGCCCGTTCATGACCGCGAAGAACAGCGCCGAGGTCGCGAGCGCGGCCGGGAAGCCCCGGCCCGAGAACAGGCTCGGCTCGACGAGCGGAGCGGCGGCCCGGCGCTGGTGCAGGGCGAACACGGCGAGCAGCAGGGCGCCGCCGGCGAGCACCGCCCACGTCCACGCCGGCCGGCCGGCCGGATCGCCCTGGATCAGCGGGTACACGATCATCGCCGCGCCGGCGGTGGCGAGCGCCGTGCCCGCGGCGTCCAGCCGGGGCCGGTGCTGCGCGCGGTCCTCCGGCAGCAACGGCACGGTCGCGAGCACCCCGGCGGCGAGGGGCAGGTTCACCAGGAACGCCGCGCGCCACGACACCGCGTGGGTGAGGACCGCCCCGACCACGGGCCCGCAGATCGCCGACAGCCCCATCACCGGGCCGATGCTCCCGAACGCCTTCGCCGTCTCCGGGCCGTCGAACATCGCGCGGATCAGCCCGATCGTCTGCGGGATGATCAGCGCCGCCGCGGCGCCCTGCACCGCCCGCGCCGCGATCAGCGCGCCCGCCGACGGCGCCGCCGCGCAGCACGCCGACGCGACCGCGAAACCGGCGACCCCGAGCGCGAACACCCGCCGCCGCCCGGCGATGTCGCCGAGCCGCCCGCCGGTGATCAGCAGCACCGCGAACGGCAGCGTGTAGGCGGCGCTGAACCACTGGATCCCGGACTCGCCGCCGCCGAGGTCCCGCCGGACCACCGGCGCCGCGACCTGCACGATCGTCGTGTCCAGCAGGTTCATCGCCTCGGCCGCCAGCAGCGTGGCCAGGGCCGCCCACCGCCACCGGTGGACGGTCGCGGCCCGTGTCTCCTCCCGTACCCGCATGGCACGTCTCCTTTCGGTTCCGTGCCCCAGCCTCGAAGGGAGACCGCAGTATGTTCCAACCACAGCGCTCAGATAGCGGATATCTTCCATCTGAGCGGCCGAAATGAGGGATCATGATGCTGGACGAGCTGGACCGCGCCGTCATCCACGCGCTGCACATCGACGGGCGCGCCCCGTTCAGCCGCATCGCCGACGTCTGCGGCGTCTCCACGCAGACCGTGGCCCGCCGCTACCGGCGGCTGCGCACCGAGGCGGGCCTGCGCGTCGTCGGCGTCCTGGACCGCGACACCGGCCCCGAGACGCACTGGACGGTCCGGCTGACCTGCACTCCGGCCGCCACCCAGGCCCTCGCGCACTCGCTCGCGGCGCGGCCCGACACGTCCTGGGTGAAGCTGACGTCCGGCGGGACGGAGATCTTCACGATCGTGCACGTCCCGGACGGCGCCGGGGGCACGGACGGCGCGGGCGCCCCGCACGCGATGCTGCTGCACGACGTGCCGCGCCGCGCGGGCATCACCGCCGTGTCGGCGCACTGCCTGCTGCACACCTACCTGGGCGGACCGACCGCCTGGCGCGGCATCACCCGCGCGCTGACCCCCGAGCAGGAGGAGCGGTTGCGGCCGCCCGCCTCCGCCGCCGCGGATCCGCGCCCGCTGACCGCCGCGGACCGCGCGCTGCTGGACGTCCTGCGGCACGACGGCCGCGCCGCGCACACCGACCTCGCCGCCGCGACCGGCTGGTCACAGGCGACGGCCGCGCGCCGCCTCGCCGGCCTGCGCGCGAGCGGCACGCTGTTCTTCGACGTCGAGGTCGACTCCACCCTGCTCGGCGGCAGCGCGCAGACGCTCATCTGGATGTCGGTCGACCCGGGACGGCTCGACGACGTCGCCACCGCCCTCGCGGGGCACGACGAACTCGCCGTCGTCGCCGCGACCACCGGCCCCACGAACCTGCTGGCGCAGGCGCTCTGCGACGGCCCCGCCGACCTGCACCGCTACCTCACCCGCGAGCTGGGCGCCCTGGACGGTGTCCGGTCTCTGGAGACCGCGCCCGTCCTGCGCACCCTCAAGCGCGCCGGTGCCGTCAGAGCTTCTCCACCGGCGCGAACCGCAGGACGAGGCGCTTGACGCCGTACTCGCCGCCGAAGTCGACGCTGGCGGCGGCCTTGTCGCCGGCCCCGTCCACGGACACGACCGTGCCGAGGCCGAACGAGTCGTGCGTGACCTTGTCGCCCGGCGCCAGCGCCGGGACCTCCCGGTTGCCCGGCGACTTCACGCCGGGCCGGGCCGCCATCCGCGACATCGCCGACGACGACGCGGACGACGCCTCCCGCTCCCAGTCGATCAGGGTGCCGGGGACCTCGCCGAGGAACCGGGACGGCGGGTTGACCTGCGGCGCGCCCCACGAACTGCGCATCGTCGCGCGGGACAGGTAGAGCCGCTGCCGCGCGCGCGTGATGCCGACGTAGGCGAGGCGGCGCTCCTCTTCGAGCTCCTTGGGGTTGCTCATGGCGCGCAGGTGCGGGAAGACCCCGTCCTCCATGCCGGTGAGGAACACCACGGGGAACTCCAGGCCCTTCGCGGTGTGCAGGGTCATCAGCGTGACGACGCCCTGGTCGGTCTCCTCGGGCTGCTCGCCCGGCGGGACCGGGCCGCCCTTCGCGCCGCCGGGGATCGAGTCGGCGTCGGCGACCAGCGCCACCTGCTCCAGGAAGTCGGGCAGCCGCCCCTCGGCGGACTCGCCGTCGAGGCGCTCCTCGAACTCGCGGGCGACGGCCTCCAGCTCGCGGAGGTTCTCCACGCGGGTCTCGTCCTGCGGGTCCTTGGAGGCCTGGAGCTCGGCGAGGTAGCCGGACTTGTCGAGGATCCGGACGACCAGGTCGGCCGGGGTGAGCGACGCGGCGGCGGCGCCCAGCTCGTCCAGCAGCAGGACGAACTCGCGGACCGCGTTGATCGACCGGGTCGCCATGCCCGGGACGTCCTCGGGGACGCGCAGCGCCTGCCAGAACGAGACGCGCTCGCGGGACGCGTACGCCTCGACGCACGCCTCCGCGCGGTCGCCGATGCCGCGCTTCGGCACGTTCAGGATGCGGCGCAGCGAGACGGTGTCCTCGGGGTTGGCGAGGACGCGCAGGTAGGCGAGGAGGTCGCGGATCTCCTTGCGCTCGTAGAAGCGGACGCCGCCGACGACCTTGTAGGGCAGCCCGACGCGGATGAACACTTCCTCGAACACGCGCGACTGCGCGTTGGTGCGGTAGAACACCGCGACGTCGCCGGGGCGGGCGTCGCCGGCGTCGGTGAGCCGGTCGACCTCGTGCGCGACGAACGCGGCCTCGTCGTGCTCGTTGTCGGCCACATAGCCGGTGATCTTGTGGCCCTCGCCCTGGTCGGACCAGAGCCGCTTCGGCTTGCGGTCGGCGTTGCGCTCGATGACCGCGTTCGCCGCCGACAGGATCGTCTGCGTGGAGCGGTAGTTCTGCTCCAGCAGGATCGTCGTCGCGTCGGGGTAGTCGCGCTCGAACTCCAGGATGTTGCGGATCGTCGCGCCGCGGAACGCGTAGATCGACTGGTCGGCGTCGCCGACGACGCACAGCTCGGCGGCGCCGACCCCCTCGACCGGCGCGGTCAGCTCGCGGACCAGCTCGTACTGCGCGTGGTTGGTGTCCTGGTACTCGTCGACGAGGACGTGCCGGAACCGGCGCCGGTAGTGCTCGGCGGCCTCCGGGAACACCTGCAGCAGGTTGACCGTCATCATGATCAGGTCGTCGAAGTCCATCGCGCCGGCCTGCTGCAGCCGCGCCTGGTACATCTCGTACGCCTCGGCGAGCGTCTGCTCCATGTGCGTGGACGCGCGGTTCTTGAACGTCTCGTAGTCGATCAGCTCGTTCTTCAGGTTCGACACCTGGGCGCTGAACGACTTCGGCGGGTACCGCTTGGGATCGAGGTCCAGCTCGCGGCAGACCAGCGCCATCAGGCGCTGCGCGTCGGCCTGGTCGTAGATCGAGAAGCTCGTGGGGAAGCCGAGCCGCTTGGCCTCCCGGCGCAGGATCCGCACGCAGGCGGAGTGGAACGTCATCACCCACATGGCCCGCGACCGCGGCCCGACGAGGGCGTCGACGCGCTCCTTCATCTCGGCGGCGGCCTTGTTGGTGAAGGTGATCGCGAGGATCTGGCCGGGGTGCGCGTCCCGCTCGCTCAGCAGGTGGGCGATGCGGTGGGTGAGCACGCGGGTCTTCCCCGACCCGGCGCCCGCGACGATCAGCAGGGGGCCGCCGGAGTGCACGACGGCGGCGCGCTGCTGCTCGTTCAGGCCGTCGAGCAAGGGGTGAGCTTCGGTCTTCGACATCACGTGCGAGTGTACGGCGCCGCGCCGACGTTTTCGGCGGCCTCGCCGCCGCGCGCGGGTCGCCGGCCGCCTCCGGGGCCCGCCGGTCCGGATGAGGACATGGCCTCCACCGGCGGCCTTTCCGGGTTGACTCGACCTTGTGGGCGGCGGAGCGTAGGCCGCGCGGGCGGTCCCGGATAACGAGGCACCGCCGGCACTCCCGCCAGCTCCCGCCGGGGGTGCCGCACGGCCGTCCGCGGCCGCGTAGGGCCATCGGGGGCTCGCGCACGGTGACGAAAGGTGGCTTCAATGACGATCCACCAGGAAGAACAGCAGATCCAGCAGAGCGGACGCCGGGGCGCGGAGGTCCCCGAGGCCCTCACGGGCCGGATGGCGCCGCGGTTCCGTGTCGAGGGGGCGGCGGCCGCCCCCGTCCCGGCGCCGCGTCCGGTGCCGATCCCGGTCCCGGTCGAGACCGGGCACCGCTTCCTCGTCTACAAGCAGGACCCCTCGGTCACCGGCCTCGGCGTCCGGCTCACGTTCGTGCCGTCGGTCGTGCTGAACGGCCCGGCCGACGCCCGCGCCAGGACGGACCTGGCGGGCACCACCCCGGTCGCCCGCAACGCCAGCGGCGACTTCGTGTTCACCCCCAACTCGCCGCAGTTCGACTGCGCGCACACGTTCGCGGTCGTCCGCGAGACGATCGCGATGTACGAGCGGCACAACGGCGGCAATCCCCTTCCCTTCGCGTGGAACGTCGGCGGCAACACCGACCCCATCACGGTGTTCCCGCACGCCGGGGAGGGCGCCAATGCGTTCTACAGCCGGACGGCCAAGGCCCTGAAGTTCCTGTTCTTCACACCGCAGGGGCAGCCGCCGTCCAGCGTCCTGTACACGTGCCGATCGCTCGACATCGTGTCGCACGAGACCGGGCACTCCGTGCTGGACGGGCTGAAGCCCGGCTGGCTGTCAGCGGGCAACCCGCCGCAGACCGGCGGCCTGCACGAGTCGTTCGGCGACCTCACCGCGATCTTCCTGGCGCTGGCGCAGCCCGACCAGGCCGAGGCGTTCGTCGCGCTCACCAAGGCGAACCTGCACGACAAGTCGTTCCTGCCGGAGCTCGCGGAGGAGTTCGGCAAGGCCCTCGGCATGCCGGCCGGGCTGCGCAACGCCGACAACGACCTCAAGCTCAGCGAGGTCGGCAACGAGGTGCACGCGATCTCGCAGGTGTTCACCGGCGCGATCTACGACGTCCTGGCGGACGTGTACCTGTTCGAGACGGCCCGCCAGCGCCGCACCAAGGACCCGTCGATCGTGCTGATGGAGGTCGCGCAGGGGCTCTGCAAGCTGCTGTTCGACGCGATCGTGGCGGCCCCGGCGACGGGCGCGCGATACGTGGACGTCGCGAACCAGATGCTGCAGATCTCGGCGGGCCGCGGCGACCCGGCGATCTACCGGACGTTCATCCGCAACCGGTTCGCGGTCCGCGAGATCACGACGGCGGCGACCCCGCTGCGCGACCTGATGAGCGGCGAGATGCGGATGACCGACCCCGGCTACACCGGCGACGGGCAGGACGTCACGGAGGTCGAGCCGCACGACGAGCACTCGGCGAGCCTGCGGGCCGAGCAGGACCGGTCGCTGTGCTGCGGGACGATGCAGATGCCCGAGTACCGGGTCGTCGCGCCGGAGCGGCTGGCGAAACGCGGCCCGCTGGACGACGACGACATCCTCCGCGACGAGCTCGACGAGCTGCGCCGCGCGTTCAGCAAGTGAGGGTGCTCGGCAAGTGAGGATGCTCGGCGGGTGAGGAGCGGGGACACGGCGAGGGAGGCCGGACGGCGATGCGCGTGACGGTCGAGAGCACCGGCGGCTTCACCGGCCGCGCGGTGGTGGTCGCGCGGTACGACGTGTCCGGCCTCCCCGCCGGGCGGGCGGAGCGGGTGCGGCGGGCGGTCGACGCGCTCGCCGCCGCGCACGCCCGCGGCGGCGCCGGGGAGATCGGAGCGGACCTGCCCGGGTACCGGGTGACGGTGGACGACCCGGACGGCGCCGCCGCGCCCCGCGTCTACGAGGTGCACGGCGACCCGTCCGAGCCGTCCCCGATCGGCGTCCTGCTCGACGAGCCGGGGCTCGGCGGGCCTGCGGGCGGCGGGCCTGCGGGCGGCGGGCCGGGGGGCGGCGGGCCCGGCTGATCAGGTCTTGCGGTGCTCGCGGGCGGACTCGGCGGCCAGGTGGACGGTGGGGAGGTCGGCGCCCGTCGCGGCCATGGACGCGGCGGCGACCGCGCCCTCGACCAGCGGCGCGTCGGCGAGCAGGACGCCCTCGCCCTCGGCGTCCTCGATGAGCATCTTGGCGGTGAGGACGGAGCTGCCGATGTCGGCGAGCAGCAGCACGCCGTCGCCGCCGTCGGCGCGCTGCACGGCGTCCTCGACGAGGTCGATGCTGGTGCCGAGGCCGCCCTCGGAGTCGCCGCCGGCGGGCTCGACGACGGCCTTCCCGACGCCCATGGCGCGGGCGACCTCCGCGACGCCCTCGGCGAGCGTCCGGCTGTGCGAGATGATCACTATTCCGACCACGGGTTCACTCCCCTCCGGTGACGTCGGCGAGGGCGCGCAGGACGAGCGCGGTGGACGAGGCGCCGGGGTCCAGGTGGCCGGCGCTGCGCGGGCCGAGGTAGCTCGCGCGGCCCTTGCGGGCCTGCATCGGGACCGTCGCGGCGGCGCCCGCGTCGGCGGCGTCGGCGGCGGCGCGGGCGGAGCCGGCGAGGTCGGCGCCGTCCGCGAGCGCGGCCGCGAAGGCGGCGGCCGCCGGGGCCAGCGCGTCGATCATGGTCTTGTCGCCCTCGTTCGCCTGCCCCAGCTCCTGGACGCCCTCCAGGGCGGCCTTCAGCGCGGCGCCGACCGCGGCGGCGTCCGCCTCGGACGCGTCGCCGAGCGCCTTGCCCGCGCGGCGCAGCGCGGTGCCGTAGAGGGGGCCGGAGGCGCCGCCGGTCTTGGACACGATGGCCCGCCCGGCGCTGATCAGCACCTTGCCCGGCCGCGTCTCGCCGAGCTGCTCGTCATCGGGGAGGGCGGCGACGGCCGCGGTGAACCCGCGGTGCAGGTTGTGGCCGTGGTCGCCGTCGCCGATGGCCGCGTCGAGCCGGGTCAGCCGGTCGGCGTCGGCGGAGACAAGCTCGGCGGCGCGGCGGATCCACGCCGCGGCGCCCCGCCCGTCCAGTCCCCCGCCCGCGTGCTCGTCCGCCCGTCCTTCCATCGGCGCGGTCACCGGCCCCACCGCAGCGCGGGCGTCTCGACGGGCGCGTCCCAGAGCCGGGTCAGGTCGGGCGTCAGCCGGCACACGCTGATCATGCTGCCGGCCATCTCCAGGCTGGTGACGTACGGGCCGACCAGCGGCCGGACGACCGTGGCGCCGTGCTCCTCCAGCCAGCGGGCCGTCGCCGCGTAGGCGATGTACTGCTCCATCAGCGGCGTGCCGCCCATCCCGTTCACCAGCACGAGCAGCTCGGACCCGGACACCGGCATGTCCGCGTCGATCGCGCTGAGGGAGGCGTCCACGATCGCGTCGGCGTCCGCCAGCGGGACGCGCTCGCGGCCGGGCTCGCCGTGGATGCCGATCCCCAGCTCCATCTCGCCCTCTTCGAGCCGGAACGTCGGCTCCCCGGCGGCCGGGACCGTGCAGGGCGACAGCGCGACGCCGAACGAGCGGCTCCGCTCGTTGACCTCGCGGGCGACGGCGGCGACGGACGCGAGGTCGGCGCCCTCCTCCGCGAGCGCCCCCGCGATCTTCTCCACGAACAGGGTGGCGCCGGTGCCGCGCCGCCCGGCGGTGTAGAGGCTGTCCTCCACGGCGACGTCGTCGTTGACGATCACCGACTCGACCTCGATGTCCTCGTCCTCGGCCAGCTCCGCGGCCATCCGGAAGTTCAGGACGTCGCCGGTGTAGTTCTTCACGATGTGGAGCACGCCCGCGCCGCCGTTCACCGCCATCGTCGCGGCGATGATCTGGTCCGGGACGGGCGAGGTGAACACCTGCCCGCAGCAGGCCGCGTCGAGCATGCCGTGGCCGACGAACCCGGCGTGCAGCGGCTCGTGCCCGGAGCCGCCCCCCGACACCAGGGCGACCCTGCCGGACCGCGGCCCGTCCGCCCGCACGACCGTGCCGTTCTCGGGATCGACCCGCAGCGACGGATGCGCGGCGGCGAGGCCGCGCAGCGCGTCGGCGACCACGTTCTCCGGATCGTTGATGAGTTTGCGCATGTCTCAGCTCTACCCCGGCACGGCGTCCCCTCCCAGGCCCAACCACGATCTTCGTGCGCCGGTTTTCGGGGATGCCCGGGGCGGCCCTTCCGTCATAGGTTGCACGGGTGACGAAAGCTCCCGTTCTCCTGTTCGACTGCGACACCGGCATCGACGACGCCCTGACCCTGCTGTACCTCGCCTCCCTCGTCCGGACGGGCGAGGCGGAACTGGCCGGGGTCGGGACGGTGCACGGCAACATCGACCCGCTGACCGGGGCCCTGAACACGCTGCGCGTGCTGGAGGCGGCCGGCCTGGAGGCGGGCGAGAAGGGCGTGCCGGTCGCGGTCGGCGCCGGCCGCCCGATGGCGCAGGACGTCCACTACGCGCTCGACTGGCACGGCAGGGACGGCCTCGGCGACACGAACCTGCCCGAGCCGGCGGGGCGCCCGGTCCCCGAACCGGCCGCCGAGCGGATCGTCCGGGCGGCGCGGGAGCGGCCCGGCGAGGTGACCCTGCTCGCCACCGGCCCGCTGACCAACCTCGGCGCGGCGCTGCTGCTGGACGAGGAGCTGCCGTCGCTCATCCGCGAGGTGGTCGTGATGGGCGGCGCGTTCGGCCACCCGGGGAACATCACCACGCACGCCGAGGCGAACATCTGGCACGACCCGGAGGCCGCCGACCTGGTGTTCGCGGCGGACTGGCCGGTCGTGCTGGTGCCGCTGGACGCCACCCACCCGACCGCCGTCCACGACGACTGGCTCGACCGGCTCGCGGCGCACGACTCCCCCGTCGCGCGGTTCGCCACCCGGATCCTGGAGTTCTACGCCGACGCCTACACGCCGACGCTGCGGCGCCGCGGGGCGGTCATCCACGACGCGCTCGCCGCGATGCTGGCGGTCGATCCCGGCCTCGGCGAGTACGTGCAGCGGCCGGTGCGGGTGGAGCTGCGCGGCGAGCTGACGCGCGGCACAACCGTGTGGGACGCGCGGTCACTGCCCGCCGACGACACCCGCCGCCCGGTGAAGGTCGCGGTCGGCAGCGATGTGCGGGCGTTCCAGGAACGGCTGCTCGCCGCGGTGCTGTCGCTCTGACCGGCCCTGATGGCGCCCCCGCCCTGACACCGCCGCGGCACCCCCATGACACCGCCGCCCGGGACCGCCCGCGAGGCCCCCGGCGCGGCCCGCCGGGCCTTCGGGAAATGGCCGATCTTGGGTGTGCCCGTATCCGGCCGCAGACTTTATTGTTGAATCCGTGACCAACGTTCTGGACGACAGCGGACTGCAGCGGATCCTCGCCGTGATGGCGCATCCGGACGACGTCGACTTCGGCTGCGCCGGGTCGGTGGCGGGCTGGACGGACCAGGGCATCGAGGTCGTCTACCTGATGGTCACCGACGGCGACGCGGGCGGTTTCGACGACGGCGTCACCCGGGAGGAGATGGCGTCGCTGCGCCGCGAGGAGCAGCGCGCGGCGGCCAAGTGCGTCGGCGTCACCGACGTCCGGTTCCTCGGCTACCCGGACGGCCGGGTCGAGGCGACGCTGGACCTGCGCCGCGACCTCGCCCGCGTGATCCGGCAGGTGCGGCCGGACCGGGTGCTGATGCCGAGCCCGGAGCGCAACTACGAGCGGATCTACCCGAGCCACCCGGACCACCGGGCGGTCGGCGCCGCGGCGCTCGACGCGGTGTACCCGGACGCCCGCAACCCGTACGCGTTCCCGGAACTGCTGGCCGACGAGGGCCTGGAGGCGTGGACGGCCCGCGAGGTGTGGCTCAGCGGCGGCCCGGCGGTGAACCACTACGTCGACATCACCGACCAGTTCGACCGGAAGGTGAACGCGCTGCGGTCGCACGCCAGCCAGACCGCCCACATGGGCGACGAGCTGCCGAACATGCTGCGCGGCTGGCTGTCGGCGAACGCCGAGGCGGCGGGGTTCGGGGACGGCCGCCTGGCCGAGGCGTTCCAGGTCGTCGACACGGCCTGACCGGCGCCCGGCCCTCCTTCGCCGGGGCACCGGAACGGTCACGCTGCAAATTCGTCGCGTCACATGCCGTAATCTCGCTGGAATCGGGCATGCACCCCCTGTGTCCTGATTCGGGGGGATGTCATGCCGCATGAGATCGAGGCCACCGCCACCACCTATGCCGCCCCGGAAGTGATCTTCAAGCATCTCTTCGTGGCGGATTCCTGGAACGAGTGGGCCGCGTTCTGGGCCCGCGCCCGGCACGAGGTCGTCGCCTACGACCCGCCGCGCCACTGCGGGTACGTCGCCATCGCCGGGCTGCCGCGCGGCTACCGCGTCGACATCACGCTGGAACCGCACGGGGTGAACACGCTGATCCGCTGGCGCGGGTCGTTCGACGGGCGGATCCCGGGCACCGCGCCGCTGAAGGGCGCGATGCTGCGCCGCCGGTTCGGGTCGTTCGCGCGCCGCGTCGCCTGGCACGCCGAGCGCTGCGAGCCGGGCTGCCCGGCCCGGCTGCCCGTCGAGTTCTGACCCCGGACCGTCCGAGCGCCGGCCGCTCCCCGGGCCGCCCGTTCCCGGACAACAAACCGCTTCCGGACGCACCGCTTCCGGACGCACCGCTTCCGGACACACTGCTCCCGGACGTACCGCTCCCGGGCCGGTGCGGAGGCCGCCGGCCCGCGCAGGTGATCTTCCCGTCGCGGCGGGTAGGAGCCGAGGTGATCATGGCGGCCCTCGGGGGACGGGTCGCCGTCGCGCGAATCGGGGGATCGCATGCGACGCAGCCTCACCGTGCTCGGCATCGCCATCGGCACCGTCACCGTCACCGCCGGAATGGGACTCACCTGGACGATGACGCACGGGCATCCGCCCGGTACCGTCCACCGGGGGGAGCACGGCTCCTCCGGAGGGCGGGTGGTGACGGTCGCGAAGGCACCGGTGTTCGATCCGCTCCGGCTGCGCGGCAACGTCCTGGCCTACCTGCGCGGCCGCCCGGGGCACGCGGGCGTGATGGCGACCGACCTGCGCAGCGGCATGACGTTCGGCGTGGACGAGACGTCCCGGTTCGTCACCGCCAGCGTCATCAAGGTCGACATCCTCGCGGCGCTGCTCCTGCAGCACCAGCGGCAGGGCGTCGCCATGTCGGACGGCGAGCGGGCGCTGGCCGGGCAGATGATCCGCAAGAGCGACAACACGGCGGCGGACGCGCTGTACGCCGACATCGGCCGCGACGCAGGGCTCCGGAACGCGAACGCGGCGTTCGGCCTCGGCAGCACCATCCCGTACCCGGTGTCGTGGGGGTCGTCGTGGACGACCCCGTCCGACCAGGTGCGGCTGGTGCGGATGCTCGCCTCGGACGGCTCGCCGCTCACCGCCGCGAACCGCCGGTACGTCCTCGGCCTGATGGGCTCGGTGACGCCGTCCCAGGCGTGGGGGATCAGCGCGGCGGCGCGCCCCGGCGAGAAGGTCGCGCTCAAGAACGGGTGGGTGCCGCTGCGGTACGAGGGCAACGGCTGGGCGGTCAACAGCATCGGCCGCATCACCGGCCCCGGACACGACTTCGTCGTCGCGGTGTTCAGCGCCGACAGCCCGACGATGGCGGAGGGCGTGGCGACGGTCGAGCACGTGGCGTCCATGGTGGTCTCGCCGCTGCGCGACGCGGGGCGCGAGGCCGGCTGAGCCGCGGCTCTCAGCGGACCGTCAGGGCTGTGAGCGGAGCGTCAGCGTTCTGTCAGCGCGTGCGGTGAGCCTTCGGGAAGGCGGCAGAACTTCCCGAAGGAGCGGCTCATGCGCAACAGGAACGTCCTGATCTCCGGTGCGAGCATCGCCGGCCCGGCCCTCGCGTACTGGCTCGACCGGTACGGGTTCGCGGTGACGGTCGTGGAGCGGGCGCCCGCGATGCGTCCCGGCGGTCAGGCCATCGACGTGCGGGGGCCGGCGCTGGACGTCGCCGGCCGGATGGGGATCCTCGACGCGGTCCGCGGGCTGAGCACCGACCTGCGCGGCATGTCGGTCGTCGGCCAGGACGGCGAGGAGCTCTTCCGCACCACCGAGCGGACCGCCAGCGGCGGCGACCTCGCGAGCCCCGACGTGGAGATCCTCCGCGACGACCTCGCCGGGCTGATCGCCGGGGCGGGCGGCGACCGGATCGAGTACCTCTTCGACGACTCGATCGCCGGGCTGGAGCAGGACGGCGACGGCGTCCGCGTGATCTTCCACGGCGGCGCCACCCGGACGTTCGACCTGGTCGTCGGCGCCGACGGGCTGCACTCCAACGTCCGGCGGCTGGCGTTCGGCCCCGAGGACGCCTACCTGCACCATCTCGGCGCCCACCTCGGCGTGTGGACGGCCCCGAACCTGCTCGGCCTGCGCCGCTGGCAGACGATCTTCCCGGTGCCGGGGAGCGCGTGGGGCGCGATGGCGATGAGCGTCCGCGGCGACACCGAGCTCCGCGTCTACATGGGCTTCGACTCGCCCGAGCCGGTCGCCTACGACCCGCGCGACGTCCGGGACCAGAAGCGGCTGCTCGCGAGCCGCTTCGCGGACGCCGGCGGGGAGATCCCGCGGCTGCTGGAGACGATGCGGGACGCGCCGGACTTCCACTTCGACGCGATGGCGCAGATCCGCATGGACGCGTGGTCGGCGGGGCGGGTGGCGCTGCTCGGCGACGCCGGGTACTGCGGGTCCCCCGCGTCCGGGCAGGGCACCAGCATGGCGATGGTCGGCGCGTACGTGCTGGCGGGCGAGCTGAAGGCCACGGACGGCGACCACCGCGCGGCGTTCGCCGCCTACGAGGCCGAGCTCCGCGACTTCGTCACCGCGAACCAGGGGCTGGCGATCGCGAACGCCGCCCGGAACCGGGACCGGTTCGCCGCCGAGACGGGCGCCACGGAGACGGGCGCCACGGAGCTGGGGATGGCGGATGCGGGCGAGGAGCGGATGGACGACGTCCACGCCGTCACGAACTCCTACAAGCTCCGCGACTACTGAAGGGGGTCCGGGGTCGTGCTGAGCGGCGGGCCGGCCGCCCAGCGGGAACCGCCGGAGGTCAGCCGCGGATCGGGCGGCTGAGCTTCTTGCCCTCGGCGGCGTTCACCGCGAGGCAGGTGACGGTGCGGTCGCCGTCCCGCCACGAGTCGACCGTCGGGTAGTAGAACGACCGGCCGAGGTGCGCGGCGGCCGGGTCGCGGTCGAGCCTGCGCTGGATGCGCAGCTTGCATCCGGTGGAGGCCAGCCGGCTCATCTGCTGATCGCCCGGCATCACGGCCTGCGTCAGCTTGAAGACGGCCAGGACCTCGCCGTCGTGCGGGCCGGTGCAGGGCACCTTCTTGACGCTCTCCACCTCGACCGGCGGGGCCGACTCGCCGGACGGCGCGCCGGAGGAGACCGGGTCGTTGATGCAGTCGCCGACCTTCATCGTGTACGCGTCGATCTTCTCCGGCCGGGTCGTCTTCGGCTTCGGCGTCCCGTCCGGTCCGGTGGCGGACGGCGAGGGGTCCGAGCCGGCGAGCACCAGGTAGCCGATCGCGCTGCCGACGATCCACAGCGCGGACAGGACGATGCCGGCGATGGCGAGGCCGCGGCCCTTGCCGCCGCGCTCGCCGATCTGACGGAGCGAGATGACGCCGAGGACGGCGCCGACGATGCCGCAGCAGCCGATCAGCCCGGTCACGAACGCGGCGATGGCCAGGCCGTTCGTCTTGTCCTGCGGCGGGCCGGAGCCGTAGGCGGGCTCGGACGGCATCGGCGGGGGCGGATAGGGGGCCATGGGATCGGGGCCCGGCTGACCGGGCCCGGGAGGTGGATAACTCATGGGGAGCGACCCTGCCACACCCCGCGGACCCCGTGATCATGATGCCCGATATTCCGGACATTACGTTTTGCTCACGCCCGCCACTGACACGTAGGCGGCGGGCGGGGCGGCGGAGACGGCCTGCCATAGCTAAGCGATCGCTATCGATTGCTAAGCTATGAAGATGGAGCCGCCCACCACGCCGCCGACCCCGCGCGAGGAGCGGATCGCCGCGGCGCTGCGCCAGATCAGCGCCGGGTTCGCGGCCCTGGCCGACGCCGTCGCGGCCGACCCCGCCGAGCCCACCGAGGAGAGCCGCTACCGCGGGCTCATCTCCGAATGGGGCCGGCAGGGCCTCACCAGGGCGGAGGCCAGCGCGCTGTTCCGCAAGCACGGCTTCTCCCCGCAGGCCGCGGGCGGCTGGGTCCGCGGCGACTGGCTGGAGGTCCGCGACGACGGCCGCCGCTACCTCACCGAGCGCTCGCTCCGCTGGCGGGCGGAACAGGAGGACCCCGAATGACCGTCGCCGCCGAACCGTTCAGCGTCCGGATGGAGGTCCGCGTCTACGAGATCGACCCGCAGCTGCACCTCAACGGGGGCTTCTACGTCCAGTACGCCGACCACGCGCGCTTCGCCTGCGTGCAGGCCGCCGGGGTGTCCATCCAGGACCTCGTCGGCGGCGGCTTGGGGCCGGTCAATCTGGAGACCGTCATCAAGTACCACCGCGAGCTGCGCGGCGGCGACCAGGTCGACGTGACCTGCGAATGGGAGTGGGGCGGCGGCAAGACCTACCGCGTCCGCCACGAGTTCCGGCGCTCGGACGGCACCGTCGCCGCCGAGGTCGCGCACGTCAGCGGCCTGCTCGACCTCGGGACGCGGCGCCTCGTCGCCGACCCCCGCGAAGCGTGGCGCACCCGGGCGAGCAGGCCGGAGCTCCTCGGCCTGGCCTGAGGTCCCCGGTCCGTCCGCTAGACGAGGCGGCGGGCGGCCGCCCAGCGGGACAGCTCGTGCCGGTTCGACAGCTGGAGCTTGCGCAGCACGCTGCTGACGTGCGTCTCCACCGTCTTCACCGAGATGAACAGCTCCTTGGCGATCTCCTTGTAGGCGTAGCCGCGGGCGATCAGCCGCAGCACGTCCCGCTCCCGCTGGGTGATCTGGTCCAGCTCCGGGTCGACCGCCGGGACGTCCGTCGCCGCGAACGCGTCCAGCACGAACCCCGCGAGGCGCGGCGAGAACACCGCGTCGCCCTCCGCGACGCGGCCGATCGCGTCCGTCAGCTCCGGGCCCGAGATCGTCTTGGTGACGTAGCCGCGCGCGCCGCCCCGCACCACCCCGATCACGTCCTCCGCCGCGTCCGACACCGACAGCGCCAGGAACCGCGACGGCACCACCCCGTTCAGCCGCCGCAGCACCTCGATGCCGCCGCCGCCGGGCAGGTGCACGTCCAGCAGCACCACGTCCGGGGTCGTCGCGCGGATCACCGACACCGCCTCGTCGACGTCGCCGGCCTCCCCGACGATCTCGACGCCGCCGCCGAGCTCCGCCTTCACCCCGGTCCGGAACATCTGGTGGTCGTCGACCAGCACGACCCGCTTCAGCTCGCTCACGCCTTCTCCATTTCCAGCCGGACCTCGGTGCCCTCCCCCGGGGCGGTGCGGACGGTGGCCTTGCCGCCGTTGCGCTCCATACGTCCGATGATGGACCCCCGGACGCCCATCCGGTCCTCCGGGACCTGATCCAGGTCGAATCCCTTCCCCCGGTCGCGGACGAAGATGGCGACCTTCTCCCCCTCCACCTCCGCGTACACCGACACCGACGGCGACTCCGCGTACTTCGCGGCGTTCACCATCGCCTCCCGCGCCGCCTGCAGCGCCGCGCCCAGCCGGTCGTCCAGCTCGGTGTCGCCGACGCACACCACCTCGATCGGCACGCCGTGGTCGTCCTCGACCTCGCCCGCCGCCGCCTTGATCGCGGCGGCGAACGTCTGGTCCGGGTCCGAGCGCGGCTGGTAGAGCCACGTCCGCAGGGTCCGCTCCTGCGAGCGCGCGAGCCGCTGCACCTCCCGCGCGTCGTGCGCGTTCCGCTGGATCAGCGTCAGCGTGTGCAGCACCGAGTCGTGGATGTGCGCCGCCAGCTCCGCGCGCTCCTGCGACCGGACGCGCTCGGCGCGCTCGGTGTCCAGGTCCTGCCAGAGCCGCACCACCCACGGCGTCACGATCAGCGTCACCCCGGTCAGGATGATCAGCATCGCGATGACGACCGAGCGGGCCTGCCCGACGTCCACCCGCTGCGCCACGAACCCGCCGATGCCGCCGACGACCAGCAGCAGCCCGAGCAGGCTGCGCAGCCAGCGCTGCCGCAGCGGCAGCACCCACCGCTGCCGCTGGTCCCGGTCGGCCTGCTGCCACAGGATCGCGACGCCGACGCCGCCGAGCACGAACGGCCAGATCGCCCACTGCATCAGCCCGCCCGCCTCGCCCGCCGCCCCCCACGGCAGGGCGGCCAGGCCGAGCGTGACCGCGGCGTAGGCGGCGAGCTGCCCCCAGTCGCGGCCCCGCCGCACCGCCGCGCCCTCCCGCGCGGGCACCAGGATCCAGAACGCGCCGTACGCGGCGAGCCCGAGCCCGCTCGCGATCGTCAGCAGGACGAACGCCGACCGGACGATCAGCACGTCCACGCCGAGGTGCGCGGCGAGCCCGCGCGCCACCCCGGCGACGAGCCGCCCTTCCGGCATCCGTTCCAGCCGCGCCCCCTCGGGCCCGGCCGGCGGCGCGGCCGTCACCCCGCCCGCCGCCCCCGCGTCCTGCGGGCCTTCGCCACGTACTCCCACGTCACCGATCGTCACACGCCTCGCGCCGCCCCGCATCAGGGCCGCACCCCGATTTCCCTCAGGGTCGCCCTCGCGGCCCGCCCGTCAGGAGTCGAACCAGACCACCAGGCGGACGTCGTCCGGCGCGGTCCGCTCGGCGAGCGTCTCCATGACCCGCCAGACGTGCCGCCACGCCCCGTCCGGCGGCACCACGTCGCGGCGGCGGAGGGTCACCGCCCGGAAGACGAGGTCGCCGAGTTCGAACTCCTGGCCTTCGGACCAGCGCACCCGGCCCTCCAGAACGTCCTCGTAGGACGCACCGGTCGCCTCCATGAGGCTCGGCCCCCAGAGGCTCTTTCCCATGGGCTCCAGAGTGCCGTCGGGTCGGCGGAGGTACTGGCGCAGCCGCTGGTCGGCGCTCTCGGCGGGCTCGTCCCAGTCCACCCTCGCCACCTCGGCCCAGCTGATCCAGGTCGCGTCGTGGTGCTCCCAGCTCTCGGCCGCCTCCCGGACGGCGTCGGACACGTCCTCGGGCAGCCCCCGCCCGGCCGCCAGCGGACGGAACGAGGCGTAGTTGCGCACCCCGAACAGGCAGCCGAACGCGTCGTAGTGCCGATCGTCGTAGAGCAGGTCGAGGTCCATGGCGGCGCGCCATGACCCGGACGCGTCCGGCCGGAGGGGCCGTTCGCGGCACTCGATGTATCCGCTGATATCGGTTCCCATGCCGCGATCGTCGCAGTGCCGTCAATCCGTTTCCGCCGGCCGGGTTCGCGGCGGCGAGGGCGCCATATCCGGGACGGGTCAGGGTCGTCCCCGATACCGGGGGGTGGCGGGAGCGGACACGATGGTGGGCATGGTCGAGGAACGGAACGCCGGCGAGCGCCGGCGGCTGGCACGGAATCCGGAGCGGCGCGTGCTGGCCGGGGTCTGCACCGGGCTCGGGCGGTACACGGGGATCGACCCCGTCGTCTTCCGCGTGGGGTTCGGGCTGCTGGTCCTCGCGCACGGGCAGGGCGTCTTCCTCTACATCGTCGCCGCCCTGCTGATGCCGTCGAGCCCGGGCGAGTCGTCGCCCGCGGAGCGGCTGTTCCGCCGGTGGTTCGACGCGCCGGCCGTGCTGTCGGCGCTCGGGGCGCTGCTGTGCGTCGGCGTCGCGCTCAGCCTGTTCGGCGGCGTGTCGACGGACTCGATCGCCGTGCTGGTGGTGTTCGGGCTGGTCATGCTGGTCGCCCACGCGCGGGGCGTCGACCTCGTCGGCGCGGCCAGGTCCCTGCCGGAGCGGTTCGCCGGGCACCCGCCGGGCCCGTCCGGCGAATGGGCCTCGGCGGCGAGCGTCTCGCTGGAGAAGGAGGCGCCGGTCCGGACGGGCGGCGGCCTTCCCGAGGGAATGATCGACCTCGCCACGTTCGGGCGCTCCCGCACCGCGGAGCGGCCGGCGGAGCCCTGGGACGAGGCGCCCCCGCCGGAGCGGCGGCGCGAGCGCCCGAAGTCGCCCGCGGCGACGATCACGCTGCTGGCGGCGATGGCCGCCGGCGCCGCGCTGATCCCCGTCGCCCGCGGGTACCCGGCGCCCGAGGCGGCGCTGATCGTCATGGCGCCCGCGCTCGCGGTCGTCGGGCTGGGACTGATCGTCGGCGGCTGGTTCCGGACGCGCGGCCTCGCCGCCGCGGGGACCCTGCTCGCCCTGTCGCTGCTGGCCGCCTCGGCCGCGGCTGACCTGCCGGAGAACCTGAAGTACGGCGACATGGAGTGGCGGCCGATGAACGCGACCAGCACGCACCAGGAGTACCGGATCGGTGTAGGCCAGGGCACCCTGGACCTGACCGCGCTGCCGCTGTCCACGGGCCAGCGCGTCTCGGTCGACGCCCGCGTGGGCCTCGGCGGGATGGAGGTCAAGGTGCCGCAGGGCGTCCGGGTCCGGCTGGACGCCCGGATCGCGCTCGGCGACCTGCGCATCGAGTACCGCACCACGAGCGGCCCGAACGCCAAGGTCGTGCGGGTGCTGGAGCCGGAGGGGACGGCCGTGAAGAACCCGCCCGAGATCGACCTGCGCATCCGCGGCAAGGTCGGGGACGTGGACGTGCACCGTGTCTGAGGGGCGTCGAAGGTTCGACCCGGCCGGGCCGGTCACCGGGATCTTCTTCCTCGCGCTCGCGGGGATCTTCCTCGCGGACGGGCTGTCCGGCGGGGACGCCGTCGAGGCGGCGGTGATGGCGCCGGTCGTGCTGATCGGGCTGGGGGTGGTCGGGACCGTCAGGGTGCTGACCCGGGCCCGCCGCAGGCGGCTGAGGTGACGGGAGTCACCCCGGTGGCCGGGAACATCCGCTCCGGGGGCGGCTGTTCGAAGGATTCGTGAAGTTCTCCGGGAAGAGCGTCCTGCTCGTGGCGCGGCTGCACGTGGACCTGTGCCGCCTCGCCAGCGTGCTGTGTAGCCGCTGAGCCTCTCCGCGCCCACCGCTCGTCCCCATTTCACAGCCGGTCCACGGCTGCCCTGGAGAACCCCTCGATGAATCCGCGTGTCTGGAAATGGCAGTTCTGGCAGCAGATCGTGCTGTCGCTGGTGCTCGGCGTCGCCGCCGGCGCCCTGATCAACAACTTCGGCGGCGGCGAGAAGACCGCCGCCGACTGGCTCGACCCGTTCGGTGACGTCTACGTCAGCCTGCTGAAGGTCGTCGTGGTGCCGCTGGTGTTCGCCGCGATCGTGGTGAGCGTCGGCCGGCTCCGGGGGGTCGGCAGCGTCGCGCGGCTCACCGCGAAGACCCTCGGCTGGTTCGTGGTGACCTCAGCGATCGCGACCGCGATCGGGCTGACCGTCGCACTGCTGATCAAGCCGGGCCAGGGGCTCGGGAAGCTCGCCAGCGAGTCCGCGACCACCGACCCCGTCACCTGGACGCAGGTGCTCCACAACCTGTTCCCGTCCAACATCGTCAAGGCGATGGCGGACGGCAACGTGCTCGGCGTCGTGACGTTCGCGGTGCTGTTCGGCGCGGCGCTGGTCGCGATCGGGCCGCGCGGCGAGCGGCTGACGAGCCTCATCGACGACCTGTACGTCGTGATGCAGAAGGTCGTGTGGTGGGTCGTGCGGCTCACCCCGATCGGGTCGTTCTTCCTGATCGGCTCGGTCGTGGCGACCTACGGGCCGAGCTCGCTCGCGCCGCTGGCGAAGTTCACCGGCGCGATCTACCTGGCCGTCGCGATCATGCTGCTGGTCGGGTACCCGGTGCTGCTGCGCGTGTTCGGGCGGGTGAGCCCGCTGAAGTTCCTGCGCAACTCCTGGCCGGCGATCCAGTTCGGCTTCGTGTCGTCGTCCTCGCTGGCGACGCTGCCGATCGCGCAGCGGGTGTCGATCGAGCGCAACGGCGTCCAGCGGGAGTACGCGAACTTCGCGCAGCCGCTCGGCGCGACGATCAAGTTCGACGGCTGCGGTGCGATCTACCCGGCGGTCGCGGCGGTGTTCGTCGCCCAGTACACCGGCGTCCACCTGGGCGTCGCCGACTACGCGCTGATCGCGCTGGCCGCGGTGATCGGGCAGCTCGGCACCGGCGGCACGCCCGGCCCGGCGCTGGTCGCGCTGACGCTGACCCTCACCACGGTGGGGCTGCCGCTGCAGGCCGTCGGCTACCTGATCGCGATCGACAAGGTCATCGACATGGCCCGGACGGCGCTGAACGTCACCGGCCAGCTCACCGTCCCGGTGCTGGTCGCGCGGTCGGAGGGGCTGCTGGACGAGGCCGTGTTCAACGGCCCGCCGAAGGAGCTGACGTCGGCCCCGTCCACGCCGGACGGGACCGGCGGGACCGGCGGGACCGAGGAGGCGCCGGCCCGCGACCGCGCGGCCGAGCCCGTCCCCGCCTGACCGGCTTGTGCCGGGGGCGCGGGAAGCGCCCCGCGCGCACACCGCCCCTCCCACCACGGGGAACGCCCGCACCGGACAGGTGCGGGCGTTCTCTGTGTGACCCGTGCCGCACCGCCGGGACATCCCCCTCCGGTGGGAACGCGAAGTAGTGTGATCCCAACGGCAGGTGATCGGGGATCGAGGTGTGATGGCAGGGCAGCCCGGTGTCCCGGAGGCCGGCGGCACGGACGTGCTGCCGGGCTCGCGGTCCGCCCTGGATCCCGGCCGCGCGATCAAGCCGGGGCGGCACGGGCTGTCGCCCGAGACGGTCGCCGGCATCCAGCGCGAGCGGCTCATCGACGCGTTCGTGCAGGTGGTGTCGGAGCGCGGGTTCGCGCACACGACGATCGGGCGGGTGACCGAGGGCGCGGGCGTCACGAAGAAGACGTTCTACACGCACTTCACCGATCTCGACGACTGCTTCCTGGCCGCCTACCAGCGCGGCATGGACATCCTGCTGCGGCGGATGACCGAGGCGTACGAGGCGGCGCCGTCGTGGCCGGACGGGATCCGGGCGGCGCTGCGCAGGATGCTCGCGATCCTCGCGGCGGAGCCGCGGTTCGCGCGGGCGTCGCTGGTGGAGGTGAACGCTGCGGGCCCGCAGGTGCGGCAGGCGCGGATCGACAACCTCGCCCGGTTCCGCGGGTTCTTCGAGGACCCGTCGCTGCCGCCGGTCCCGGTCGCGGTGATCGACGCGATCGTGGGCGGGATCTACAGCGCGATCCACGTGCAGATGGAGACGGGCGAGGCGGAGGAGCTGCCGTCGCTGCTGCCGGCCCTCACCTATTTCGTGCTGCTGCCGCTGATCGGCCGCGAGGCGGCCTCCCCCTATCTGACCAGCGAATACTGACGCAGTCGCTCTCTTCGCAGGTCCGGGACACGCGCGCCGCGGTCCCGGTTGTCCCGCTGACCGGATGCGGACGAGGATCGCCGATCCCGTTGACGTGAAAAACCTACGGGTTTCTAGTGTCCAGTGGATCTTGTGTGTGCGCGATCACTTCTCATCCGCCTCGGGGGACTTCGTCAAGGGAGGCGATGGCATGCGCCATCGGCACAGCAGGACGGGGTCGCTGGCGCTGGCCGCGATCCTCGGGATGACCGCCTTAGCCGCCTTCAGCGCACCCGCGGCCTCCGCCGACACCGGCGGAGTGACCGAGACCGCGCTGCCCGTCGGGGACGTCGTGCCGGTCGGCATCGCCGCCGGCGCCGACGGGGGCGCCTGGTTCGCCGCGAACGCCGGCGGCATCGGGCACGTCGACGCCGGCGGCAAGGTCACCGAGTACCCCGTTCCGGACAACTCGCAGAAGCTGGCGGGCATCCCCGACGGGATGGCCACCGGATCGGACGGCACCGTCTGGTTCACCGACCTGTCCGGCGTCGTCCCGCGCGTCGGCCGCGTCGACGCCGCCACCGGCAAGTCCACCCTCTACGAACTTCCGACCACCGGCGACGTGAACTTCGCCAACGCGCAGGTCTCCGGCATCACCGCCGGGCAGAACGGCGCGATGTGGTTCACCGGCGGCTACTCCGGAGCCCTCGGCAGGATCGACCCGTCGGGGAACGTCACCGCCTACGCCACCGGCCTCGCCCCCGCCACCGTCACCCTCGGGCCCGACCAGGCCGTCTGGTTCACCGACAAGTCCGGCTCCATCGGCCGGCTGGACCCCGCCACCGGCGCCGTCACCTCCTACCAGACCCCGTCCGGCGGGAACGGGTCGCCGGCGCTCGGCGGCATCGTCGCCGGCCCGGACGGCAGGCTCTGGTTCACCGAGCCCGGCGTGAGCAAGGTGGGCAGCATCGACCCCGCCACCCACGAGATCCAGGAGTACGGCACCCCCATCGCCGACTCCCGCCCGTTCGGCATCGCCGCGGGCAAGGACGGCAGGCTCTGGGTGACCGAGTCCGCGACCAGCAACGTCGCGAGCGTCGACCCGGTGAGCGGCGCGATCCAGGAGTACGGGCTGCCGAAGACGCTCTCCGCGCCCGCCGAGATCACCGCGGCGCCCGGCGGCGACCTGTGGATCACCGAGCCGGGCCGCGGGCTGATCGGCCGCTTCGACCCGTCCGCGCCGCCGGCCGCCAACCCGAACCCGGCCGTCCCCGCCTTCTCCCCCGGCGCCTACCCGAACGGCGCCGCCGCGTTCATGAACCGCTGCCCGGCCGGGCAGATCTGCCAGACGCAGGTCACCACCGGCGGCACCGTCACCATCGGCTCGTTCAAGCAGACGCTCCCGGCCGGCGCGATCCGCATCACCGGCTACCTCGGCGCCGCCGACGGCACCGGCGACCCGGTGCTCGCCCCGCCGGTCGTCGGGCAGCAGCTCGAGTCCGCGCCGGTGGACGTGCCCGGCGGCCTCATCGGCCAGCTCCCGCTCATCGGCCCGATCCTCGGCCAGTCGCCCGCCGCGATGTGGGACGTCAACAAGCTGACGGTCACGCAGTCCCTCAACGGCCCGATCCACGTGTCGCTGGACGGCGGCGGCATCGGCGCGAAAGCGTCGCTGAACATCCACCTCAACAACCAGCTGCTCGGCTCGTCCTGCGTGATCGGCCCGCTGAACGCGAGCCTGTCCCCCACGTTCAGCGCGGGCTCCCCGGCGTTCGACGACTCGATCTCCTGGATCGCCGCGCAGGTCTCGATCAGCGCGCCGGTCGCCGTGCCCGCCGCTAAGGGCTGCGGCCCGTTCGGCATCCTCGACGGCGTCATCAACCAGATGATGGGGCTGCCGTCGCCCGAGTCGAAGAACTCCATGTCGCTCACCGGCGTGCTGAGCCTCGCGGGCGGCATCAACCCGAGCAACGTCCCGGTCGGGCTCGCCCCGTCCGCCACGGCCAAGGCGAAGGCGTCCCAGTTCCTCAAGAAGGCCCGGACGGCGAAGAAGCCCGCGCACGTCGCCAAGGCCCCGAAGAAGGTCACGCTCCGGCTGAAGGCCCGGCACTGACCTCACCGCACCACCGAAGGAGCGCACATGCGGAGGTCCGCCCTCGCCGGTCTCGCCGTCCTGGCCCTGCTGGCGTCCGGCTGCAGCGGCTCGGACGACGGCGCCGCGCCGTCCGGCGGGGGCACCGCTCCGTCCGGGGGCGCCTCCCGCAGCGCTCCGCTTCCGACCAGGCCCGGGGCGGTCGTCACCAACGGCGTCCGCCCCGGCGCGGAGAAGAAGACCGCGCTGGACGGCACCTGGACGTCCGCGAAGGGCGGCGAGAAGGTCGCCCTCTACCTCTACCGGGGCGCGGCCGCGCTGAACTCCCCCGGGTTCTGCACCGGCACCATCGACGCGTCCGCGCGGATCGAGCTGACCTGCGCGAAGGGCTCCCGGACCCGGACGAGCGGCCGCGCCGTCCTGCGGTCCGGCGCGCTCGTCGTCAGCTGGCGGAACGGCCCCCGGGACACCCTCCACCGCCGCTGACCCGCACGGGCCTTCGCGGCGCCCGCGCGGTCGCCTGCTAGGCGGCGTGGAGGCTGACGGCGAAGGCGGGGCCCGGGTTCGTGAACGTCTGCGGGCCGCCGTGGACGCGGATCCGGTTGGCGCGCAGCGGCCGCTCCGTGACGCCGTCCGCGGCGATCGCGACCTCCGCCAGCTCGCCGGCGATCAGCGTGCTGACCTGCCCGTGCACGGTCGCGCCGTGGCCGGGCGGCCATGTCGTCAGCCACAGCCGCACGCCGTCCGGCGTGTCCAGCGCGACGCGGACCGGGCCGGCCTCGTCGAAGACGAGGCGGCGCCACCAGCCGGACGGGTGACCGGCCAGTTCGCGGACGCGGGCGGCGAGCTGCCCGACGGTGGGCGGGCGGGCGGTGACGGTGCGGCCGTGCGGGTCGTCCTGGCCACGCATAGTGAGATCGGGAACCATGTCCTGGATGTCCTGGTGTGAGCCGGATCCGGGTGAGCGCCACCCGGGAGCAACGGGATGATCAGCGGCTACAGGCAGGACACAGCGCGCTGGCCACGCGGCGGAGGGCCACGGGGCTGTCGGCGGGAACGCGCGCTGGCATGGAAACAAGGAGACACTCCGTGACCAACGGTTGTCAAGCCGAACGCCTCCGTTCACCCGCCGTGCACCCCTGATCCGTCCCGGTCCGTCACCATCCGTCCGGTAACGGATCAAGGAACGGAGTCTGCGATGGACCGGCGGACCGTGCTGCGCGGTGGTCTCGTGACGACCGCGGGAGCGGCTTTTGCCCTGCTGAACGACGGCCCGGCGGGCGCGGCCGGCCTGCTGCGGACGGGCCGCCCGCGGCTCACCCACGGCGTGCAGAGCGGCGACGTCACCGCGAACGAGGCCGTGATCTGGGCGCGTTCGGACCGGCCCGCGCGGATGCTCGTCGAGATCGGCGACCGCCCCGACTTCCGCGGCGCCCGGACCCTCCGCGGCCCGGTCCTCACCCCGGACACCGACCTGACCGGCAAGGCGTTCCTGCGCGGCCTGCCGCCCGGCCGCGAGCTGCACTACCGGGTCCGGCTGGACGGCCTGGACCGGGGCCCGGCGTCCGAGCCGGTGGCCGGCCGGCTGCGCACGGCGCCGCGCACCCGCCGCGACATCCGGTTCGTCTGGTCCGGCGACCTCGCCGGGCAGGGCTGGGGCATCAACCCCGACCTCGGCGGCTACCGCATCTTCAAGGCGATGGCCGCGGTCGACCCCGACTTCTTCCTGTGCAGCGGCGACCTGGTCTATTCGGACGGCCCGCTCTCCGAAACGGTGAAGCTGCCGGACGGGTCGACGTGGCGCAATCTCACCACCGCGGAGAAGTCCGCCGTCGCACAGACCCTCGCCGAATACCGCGGCCAGTTCCGCTACAACCTGGAAGACGCCAATCTCCGCGCGTTCAACGCCCAGGTCCCGATGCTGTACCAGTGGGACGACCACGAGACGCTCAACAACTGGTACCCCGGCGAGATCCTGGACCTGCCGCAGTACACGGAGAAGCGGGTGGACGTGCTGTCGGCGCGGGCCCGCCGCGCCGCCTTCGAGTACACGCCGATCGCCATTCCGGCGGCGAAGGGCGGGCGCATCTACCGCAAGATCTCCTACGGTCCGCTGCTCGACGTGTTCATGCTGGACATGCGCACGTACAAGTCGCCGAACGACGCGGACGACTCCCCGACGCAGCGCGACGGCCTGCTCGGCGCCGAGCAGGCCGCCTGGCTGAAGAGCGGGCTCCGCCGCTCCCGCGCCACCTGGAAGATCATCGCGAACGACCTGCCCATCGGCCTCGTCGTCCCCGACGGCACCGCGCAGGAGGCGGCCGCGCAGGGCGACGGCGGCGCGCCGCTCGGCCGCGAGCGCGAGATCGCCGGGATCCTCTCCGACATCAAGAGGAACCATGTCCGCAACACGGTCTGGCTGACGGCCGACGTCCATTACACGGCCGCCCATTACTACGACCCGTCCAAGGCGGCGTTCAAGGACTTCGACCCGTTCTGGGAATTCGTCTCCGGCCCGCTGAACGCCGGCGCCTTCGGCCCGAACGCCCTCGACGGCACGTTCGGGCCGGTCGCGAAATTCGTCCAGGCGCCGCCGCACGCCAACACCTCGCCCGCCGAGGGCTACCAGTTCTTCGGCGAGGTCGACATCGACGCGGATTCCGCGGCGCTCACCGTCCGTCTGCGCGACCTGGACGGAAAGGTCCTGCACACCGAGACGCTGAACCCCGCCCGCTGAAGGGCTCCGGAGGCCGCGCTCCCGGCACGGCGCGGCCTCCGGCGGCCGGTGGCGGTCAGCGGGTGATCAGGACGTACGCGATCACGGTGAGCACCGCCGTCACGATCAGGTACCTGGTGAACACGTAACGCACATACCCCGCAGATCGGGGCACAGTCCACGACCTGGGATCATCGTCCCTGTGAACCCCGTGCGCACCCTCGTCCCGCCCGTGGCGGCGCTCGCCCTGTGCCTCCTCGTCCCCGGCTGTTCCGGCGGCGGAGGCGACCACCGGAAGGCCGACTGCGCGAAGATCACCGCTGCCCTGCGCACCCCGGCGAAGTCGGACGACGTCCAGGGGATCATCGACGCCCTGCGCCGCGTCCGGCCGAAGCTGAAGGACGACCACCTGGCCGGGCAGGTCGACGTCGTCCTGGACGTGGGCGCGAAGCTGAAGAAGAGCGGCGGCGACGAGACCGGCCGGAACCTGCTGTCCGACTCCGAGGCGATCCGCTTCAGCAAGGCGACCGACGACATCACCAAGACCTGCGGCACCCCGTCCCCCTGACACCACGCCGGACCGGCCGCTCACCCGGCCCACCGACCCGTTCCGGCGGCCCGCTCCGGCGGCCCGGTATCGGCGGTAACCCGCGCGGGCTCCGCGGACCTTTAGGGGTGAGGGGCCCCATCTCGGGTTTGGAGTCGGAGTGGCGGACGATGCGGCGGAACGGTTCACGGTGCTGTTCAGACGGCACCACGCGCGTGTGCGGGCGTACGTGCTGCGCAGGACGGACGAGGCACGCGCGGACGACGTGGTGGCGGAGGCGTTCACCGCGGCGTGGCGGCACATCGACCGGCTGCCCGAGGATCCACTGCCCTGGCTCTACCGGGCGGCGCACAACTGCCTGAACAACGACCGGCGGTCCCGGCGGCGGCGCGACCGGCTGGCCGGGCGGCTGGCCCTCCACCACGAGGACGCGCCCGACCACGCGGCGGGCGTGGTCGAGGAGGTGCGGCTGCGGGAGGCGCTGTGGCGGCTGCCGGACGCCGACCGCGAGGCGCTGATGCTGGTCGGCTGGGAGGACCTCGACCACCCTTCGGCCGCCTTCGTGGCGGGCTGCTCCGCGGCGGCGTTCAAGGTGCGGGTGCATCGCGCCCGTAAACGCCTGGCCGCCCTGCTCACCGACGACACCAGTCCCGCAGAGGAGGCGGCACGATGAACGACCTGGACGGCCTGCTGGCCGCCGCGAACCCGGTGCGCGCGGAGGACATGGAGTACGGGGAGCGGGAGGAGGCGGTGCTGCGGGGCATCACCGCCCGGCGGCGCGGCCGGTGGCGCCCGAGGTGGAGCCCGCGGCCGCGGGCGAGGTGGGCGCTGCCCGGAACGGCCGCCGCCGTGGCGGCGGTGGCGGCCGCGGCGGTGGTGGCGTGGAACGCGCTGACGCCCGAGCCCATCCCCCGGCAGCGGTTCGTGACGTCCGGGCCGGCGCACGCGGTGCTGATGGCCGCGGCGGAGAAGGCCGACCGCACCGAGCCGAAGCGGTTCTGGCACGCGGAGGGCGAGGTAGGGCAGCTGATCCAGCGCGACCACCGCGGCCACCGGTACACGCTGCTCGCGACGTTCCCCACGGAGACATGGCTTCCGCGCGACCCGGTCGACGGGGACGGTGTGCACTCCTACGACATGGGCGCCGTGCGGCTGCGGCCGGTGAGCCCGGCCGACGCCCGGGAGTACCGGCTGGACGGGTCGCCGCAGCCGAACGAGAACCCCGACCCGGACATGGGCATCGCGATCCCGGACGTGCCGGAGGGCCCCCGGCCCGACGACCGGGTCTTCGAGGGGGACCCGGCGCGGCTGCCGACGGACCCGGCGCGGCTGCGGACGGCGATGCTGACCTGGATCCGCGACCACGGCGGCCTGCCGAAGGACCCGGACGCGTGGCTGTTCCGGGAGGCGCCCGGCCTGCTCAGCGATCCGGTGTCGCAGCCGTCGCAGGCGCTGCGGGCGGCGGTGTACCGGATGCTCGCGGGGCTGCCGGGCGTGCGGAACCTCGGCACGGTCCGCGACCCGCTCGGGCGTCCGGCGCTCGGCGTCGCGATGGACGAGACCACCCGCGACCTCGGGACCCTTCAATGGCAGATCATGCTCAGCCCGTCCGAGGACTTCCTGATGGCGAGCCGGGCCGTGGTGGTGCGGCCGGGGACGGCCAACAGCCTGGTGCCCGCCGGGAGCGCGCAGTACTACACGGTGCAGCGGACGGCGGGGTGGACCGACACCCCGCCGGCGCAGAAGCTGCCCGGCGCGCGGCGCTGAGCGGTCAGGACTTCCGCTTGAGCCAGCCTTCCAGGCCGTCGAGGATCCGTTCGAGGCCGAACTCGAAGCTGACGTCCGGCTCGACGCGGATGGTCGGGTTCTCCCGCCACCAGGCGGCGTAGCTGGGGTAGTCGTCGGCGACGCGCTCCACGAACGGGCGGAGCTGCTCGACGAGGTCGGCGGGCGACTTCCCGGCGTCGCGGGTGGCGCGCTCCAGCGCCGCGTCGGACATCGCGTAGCCGATGGCGTGCGACATCAGCAGGTTGCTCGCCCAGCTGACCTCCGCGCCGGACAGGCCGGCGGCGGTCAGCAGCGCGATGGTGCGGTCGCTGACCCGCATCGCGTTCGGGCCGATGGCGGGGTGGTTGCCGAACAGGCCGAGCACCCAGGAGTGGCGGAGCAGGACCGCGCGGAAGGCGCGGACGGTCCCGGCCGCCGCCTCGCGCCAGCCGACCTGGTCCGGGTCGGGGATCTCGACCTCGCCGAGGATCTCGTCGACGACGAGTTCCAGCAGCTCGTCCTTGTTGGCGACGTAGAAGTACATCGAGGTCGCGCCCGCGCTGATGCTGGCGGCGAGGCGGCGCATGCTGAAACCCTCGATGCCCTCGGCGTCCAGCAGCGCGACGGCGGCGCCGACGATCTCCTCGCGGCTGAGCTGCGGGCGGCCCCGGCGCGGACGGCCGGGGCGCAGCCAGACCGAGCCGGCGACGGGATCGGTTTCAGAGGCCATGCGACGTCCTTCTGACCAGGGGATGCTCGGCCGCCCCAGATTATCGGTTGACGAACGCCGTACCAAAGTTAGTACAGTGTGCGAAAATTCGATCGCCGTACGAACGGGGATGCCATGTCCGCCCGAAATCCGCGCCGCTGGGTGATCCTCGGCGTGCTCTGCCTCAGCCTTCTCGTGGTGGTCATCGACAACACGGTGCTGAACGTCGCGATCCCGTCGCTGGTCGAGGACCTGCACGCGAGCAACTCCGACATCCAGTGGATCCTGGACGCCTACATGCTGGTGTTCGCCGGGCTCCTGCTCACCGCGGGCGCCCTGTCGGACCGGTTCGGGCGCCGCCGCGGCCTCGTCACCGGCCTCATCCTGTTCGGCGGCGCGTCCGGCCTCGCCGCGCTGGCCGACTCGTCCGGCGAGCTCATCGCCGCGCGGGCGCTGATGGGCATCGGCGGCGCGTTCCTGATGCCCGGCACCCTGTCGATCCTCACCACCGTCTTCGACGACGAGGAGCGCAAGAAGGCCCTCGCCATCTGGAGCTCGGTGCTGATGGTCGGCGCCGTCGCGGGCCCGCTGGTCGGCGGCCTGCTGCTGCGCGACTTCTGGTGGGGCTCGGTGTTCCTGCTGAACATCCCGATCGCGGTCCTCGGGGTCGTCGCCGCGCTGCTGATCATCCCCGAGTCGCGCGGCCCGGCCGTCCGCCCGGACGCGGTCGGCGCCGTGCTGTCGACCGCCGGGATGACCGCCCTCGTGTGGGGCGTGATCGAGACCGCGCGGGACGGCTGGTCGTCCGGCCGCACCATCGGCGGGTTCGTCGTCGCGGTCGTCACGATCACCGCGTTCGTGCTGTGGGAGCGGCGCTGCGCGGAGCCGATGCTGCCGATGGGCCTGTTCCGGGACCGCAACTTCAGCGGCGCCAGCCTCTCGGTGGTGCTGATGTCGTTCTCGGCGGGCGGGCTGCTGCTCGCGCTCACCCAGTACCTGCAGTTCGTCCTGGAGTACAGCCCGTTGAAGGCGGGCGCCTCGTTCATCCCGCTGATGGTCGCCGCGATGGCGTTCAACGGGGTCGGCGTGGTGGTCGACAAGAAGCTCGGCGCCCGCGTCGCGGTGGCCGCCGGCCTGCTGCTGCTCGCGGCCGGCTTCGGCGTGCTGGCGACGCTGTCGCCCGGCGACGGCTACCCCAAGCTCGTCGTCGCCCTCGTCGTCATGGGGATGGGCAGCGGGACGATGGGGCCCGCGGCGTACGGGACGCTGCTCGGCGCGCTGCCGCCCGAGCGCGCCGGCGTCGGCTCGGCGGTCAACGACACCGTCCAGCAGGTCGGGCAGGCGCTCAGCGTCGCGGTGCTCGGCAGCGTCCTGGCGGCGGCGTTCTCCAGCCACATGCCGGACGGCGTGACCGGCGCGGCACGCGAGTCCATCGGCGACGCGCTCGCGGTCGCGGCGGCCAAGGGCGACGCCGGGCTCGCGGCGGCGGCGCGCGACGCGTTCACCGACTCGATGGCCACCATCGCGGTCGTCGGCGTGGTCGCCGGCGTCGCCGCGGCCGTGCTGGCGTTCCTCGTCCTGCGCCCGGCCCCGTCGGCGCAGCAGGACGCCCCGAGCGCGCCGGTCGACGTCGCCCCCTAGACGACGCCTTTTACAAATCACCATATGCCACTTCATTACCGGCGATGCATGACCGGTTTTTAGTGGACCGCTACATTCACTTTACCCCTCCTATACGTTCTGGATGAGTAACTAATCGCGACGCGGAATAGCGACACATCCGCGTTGTTCGAGGCGTGACAGTTCCCCCGGCCCGGTGCCCGCGCGGCACCGGCCTGCCACACCCCAGAACAGAGGAGTGATACGTGAATTACGGAGACGAGCTACGACGCGAGATCATGTCGGAGGGGGTCACCCCGCTCATCGGAGTGTTCGACATGTTCTCCGCCTCCGTCGCCGCGAAGCACTACGACGGCCTCTTCGTGTCCGGATTCGGGTTCGCCGCGTCGCACTACGGGCTGCCCGACATCGGCTTCATCGCCTGGCCGGACCTCGTCGCGTTCGTGCAGCGGCTGCGGCTCGCCTTCCCCGGCCGGCACCTGCTGGTCGACATCGACGACGGGTACGTCGACCCGGAGGTCGCCTGCCACGTCGTCGAGCAGCTGGAGATGATCGGCGCGTCCGGCGTCATCCTGGAGGACCAGCAGCGGCCGCGCCGCTGCGGGCACGTCGACGGCAAGCGGATCCTCCCGCTGCCGGAGTACCTCGAGAAGCTCGACATGGTGCTGCGCACCCGCGGCGACCTCGTGGTGGTCGCCCGCACCGACGCCACCGACGAGGACGAGATCCTGCGCCGCGCGCAGGCCCTCGCCGAGACCGACGCGGACGTCGTCCTGGTCGACGGCGTCCGCAGCGTCGACTGGATCCGCCGGGTCCGGTCGGTGATCGGCGGCAAGCCGCTGCTGTTCAACCAGATCGCGGGCGGCAAGTCGCCGCGCATCTCGCTGCCCGAGCTGACCGAGCTCGGCGTGGACGTGGCGATCTACAGCACGCCGTGCCTGTTCGCCGCGCAGAGCGCGATGGACGCGGCGCTGCTCGAACTGAAGGGCGCCGACGGCCGGCTGCCCGAGATGACGCCGGACGCCGTCGGCGTCAAGGAGTCCATCGAACTGCTCGAACGCAACATCAGCCGGCACCACCGGCCGAACGGCCGGAAGATGGCGGGCACCCCCGCCTGAGCCTTCCGAACACCGGCATTCGCCCATCGCGGTGATTCCCCATCCGGGAGTCGCCGCGATGTTTCGTCCTTGCACGGTTCCCGTCCTTCACGGGTTCCTTTTCGCACGAATTCCGCCGTCCACGGGATCCGTCTTCCACGTGATTCGCCGTCCGCGAATTCCACCCGTCCACGAATTCCACCCGTCCACGAATAAAGGGGTCACCATGCGCATGCTCACCAGGCTTCTGGTCCTGTCCGCCCTCACCTGCGCCGCCGCGGCCGCGACGGCCGGCGTCACCTGGGCGTCCACCTCCCCGTCCGCCCCGGCGGCCCCGGCCGCGCACGGGGACAGCCTCGTCAGCGCGTTCAACAACACCGGCGACGACGCCGGCGACGACAGCTGGCTGGAGATCGACCGCTCGTTCAACCTCGCCAAGGGCGACGGCAGCCCGGGCAGCGACATCATCAACGAGGTCAGCGGCGCGTCCAGCGGGATGTCGCCCGGGTCCGCGAACGGGTCGCTGTCCGGCACCTCGACGACCACGTCCCCGCCGCAGTCGGACGACGAGTGACGTCCGGGACGGCGCCCGCGCACCGGCCGGGCGCCGTCCGCTCACCCGCGGGTGACGATCGGGCGGCCCTTGGGGCAGGTCAGACGGTGTCGAGGTGATTAGGGCGGAAAACCGGAAAAGTAGGGGGCATCCGATTACGGTCGGTTGGTGATCGCCCACGGAACGGGGGCGGTCGCGACCGGCGAGGAGTGACAGTGACCCCCGAAGCACGAACGGACGCCGCGGAGGCGTCGCATATGGACCGGGTCGACGTGAACCCCGGCGTCGACCGCGCGACGGAGCCCGACGAGGACCGGGTCCTGCTCGAGCTGTACGGAGAGCCCGACGAGGACGGCATCCACCGCGGGGAGGGGCTCTCATGACGGCGGCGAGCATGCTGGCAGAGGCCCGCAAGTCCCTCGGGATGTCGGGCCGTCCGAACACCATCACCAAGGAGTACGCCGCCCGGCACGGGGACGAGTTCCTCAAGGCGTCCTGGTGCGACATGGCGATCACCTACTGGGCGCGGCACAGTGGCAACGCGGACGCCGTCCTGCTCGGCGGCGACCGCGCCTACACCGTCTGGCACGCCGAGGACTTCCAGAAGGCCGGGCGCTGGCACGCCGGCACGGCCGCGCGGGTCGACGCGGCGAAGCCGGGCGACATCGTCTTCTTCGACTGGGGCGCGTCCAACAGCATCTCCGCGATCGACCACGTCGGCGTGGTCGAGAAGGCGCTCGGCGGCGGACGGGTCCAGACGATCGAGGGCAACACCTCCGACGCCTGCAAGCGCAGGGTGCGCGGCGCGGACGTGATCGCGGGCTACGGACGGCCCGACTACAACGGCGACGACTGGACGGAGGCCATCGTGAACAAGCTGCCGCAGGTGAGCAAGGGCGACACGGGCGAGCACGTCGAGAGCGTGCAGGGGCTGCTGCTGGCGCGCAGCCACCCCGAGGTGTCCGTCAACGGGCGCTTCGACGACACCACGGAGGCGGCGGTGAAGGCCGTCCAGAAGTGGGGCGGCGTCACGGCGGACGGGGTCGTCGGGCCGGACACCTGGCCGGTGCTGCTGCGCGTGCACTAGGACCGAAACTCCCCCGGTCCCGGGACAAATAAGCCACGTCGGGGTCTAGTACGCGATTCAACCGCGGCATACCTTCGTAAGGTCGCATGTCGCGGAGCGGTTCCGGCAGGCACGCCGCGGAGTGCTCCAGAGAGGCGGGGCCCCGATGACGTGGCCGAACCAGCGCGCTCCGCCCGGGGACGTCCTCTCTCCGGTCCACCCCGAGACGTCCCTGGGAGAAACGCATGCCACGTATCCGTGTCGAGGTCGACGGTGCGACGTACGAGGACGACGTCGAACCGCGGCTTCTTCTCGTCCACTATCTGCGCGACCGGCTGGGGAAGGTCGGCACCCCCGTGGGGTGCGACACCAGCAACTGCGGAGCCTGCACCGTCCTGATGGACGGCATGAGCGTCAAGAGCTGCTCCGTGCTCGCCGTCCAGGCCGACGGCCGTGACGTCACGACCGTCGAAGGGCTGGGGATCGGCGGCGCGGAGCATCCGATGCAGCGCGCCTTCCACGAGGAGCACGCGCTCCAGTGCGGCTACTGCACCCCCGGCATGATCATGGCGTCGATCGATCTGCTGCGGGAGAACCCCGACCCGTCCGAGGAGGAGGTCCGGGACGGGCTGGAGGGCAACCTGTGCCGGTGCACCGGCTACCAGAACATCGTGAAGGCCGTCCGGCGCGCCGCGGCGGAGATGCGGACGCCCGCGCAGGAGCGGGAGGTGACGCCATGACCGCGACGGCCGAGGGCCGCCCCGCGAAGGAGATGGGCTCGCCCCGGAAACGGTCGGAGGACGCCCGGCTGATCACCGGGCGGACGAAATGGACCGACAACATGGCGCCGGCGGGGGCGCTGTACGTGGCGTTCCTGCGCAGCCCGCACGCGCACGCGCGCATCGCCGGGGTGGACGTCGCGCAGGCGAGGAGCCGCCCCGGGGTGGTGGCGGCGTTCAGCGGCGCCGACTTCGCGGACGAGCAGGGGGCGCTGCCGTGCGCGTGGGTCGTCACCGAGGACATGAAGCATCCGGACCATCCGCCGATGGCGGTGGACGAGGTCCGGTACGTGGGCGAGCCGGTGGCCTGCGTGGTCGCGCGCGACCGGTACGCGGCGTTCGACGCGCTGGAGGAGATCGACGTCGACTACGAGCCGCTGCCCGCCGTGGTGGACATGGAGGCGGCGGTCGCGGACGGCGCCGACCTGGTCCATGAGGACCTCGGCACGAACACCTCGTACACGTGGGTGTTCGAGAACGGGGACCTGGACGCGGCGATGCGGGACGCCCCGGTCGTGCTGGAACGCCGGTACGTGCAGCAGCGCCTGATCCCGACGGCGATGGAGCCGCGGTCGGTGCTGTGCGTCCCGGAGGGCGACGAGTTCACGCTGTACTCGGCGACGCAGATCCCGCACATCCTGCGGCTGATGCTGGCGACGGTCACCGGGATCGGCGAGCACCGGATCCGGGTCGTCGCGCCGGACGTGGGCGGCGGGTTCGGGTCCAAGCTCCAGGTGTACGGCGAGGAGGTCCTCGCGCTGCTGCTGGCGCGGCGGCTGGGCCGTCCGGTGAAGTGGACGGAGTCGCGCAGCGAGGGGAACATGACCGTCCACCACGGCCGCGACCAGATCCAGCGGCTGACGCTCGCGGCGGAGCGGGACGGGCGGATCCGGGGCCTGAAGGTGGAGCTGCTCGCCGACATGGGCGCCTACCTGATGCTGGTGACGCCGGGCATCCCGCTGCTGGGCGCGTTCATGTTCAACGGCATCTACAAGATGGACGCCTACTCCTTCACGTGCTCGGGCGTGTTCACGACGAAGACGCCGACGGACGCGTACCGGGGCGCGGGGCGCCCCGAGGCGACGTTCGCGATCGAGCGGCTGATGGACGAGCTGGCCGCCGAGCTCGGCATGGACCCGATCGAGGTGCGGCGCCGCAACTGGATCGCGCACGAGGAGTTCCCGTACGACACGATCGCCGGCCTCACCTACGACAGCGGGAACTACGAGGCGGCGACGGACAAGGCCCTGGAGCTGTTCGAGTACGACAAGCTGCGCGCCGAGCAGGCGGACCGGCGGGAACGCCATGACCCGGTGCAGCTCGGCATCGGGGTGTCGACGTTCACGGAGATGTGCGGGCTGGCGCCGTCGCGGGTGCTGGGGTCGCTGTCCTACGGCGCGGGCGGCTGGGAGCACGCGTCCGTCCGGGTGCTGCCGTCCGGGAAGGTCGAGGTCGTCACGGGGTCGTCCGCGCACGGGCAGGGCCACGAGACGGCGTGGGCGCAGATCACCGCGGACCGGCTCGGCGTCCCGTTCGAGGACGTGAAGGTGCTGCACGGCGACACGGCCGTGTCGCACAAGGGCATGGACACCTACGGGTCGCGGTCGCTGGCGGTCGGCGGGATGGCGCTGTACTCGGCGTGCGACAAGGTCGTCGACAAGGCCCGGAAGGTCGCCGCGCACCTGCTGGAGGCGTCCGAGCAGGACCTGGAGTTCGAGAACGGGCGGTTCGGCGTCCGGGGCGTCCAGCAGGAGGGCCGGACGCTGCAGGAGGTCGCGCTGGCCGCGTTCGCGGCGCACGACCTGCCGGACGGGATCGAGCCGTCGCTGGACTCCGACGCGACGTTCGACCCGGACAACTTCTCCTTCCCGCACGGCACGCACCTGTGCGCGGCCGAGGTCGACACCGAGACCGGGATGGTGAGGATCCGCAAGTACGTCGCGGTGGACGACGTCGGCAAGGTCGTGAACCCGCTGATCGTCGAGGGGCAGGTGCACGGCGGGCTGGCGCAGGGCATCGCGCAGGCGCTGTACGAGGAGGCCGTGTACGACGCGGACGGCAACCTCACGACGACGACGATGGCCGACTACCTGATCCCGTCGGCGGCGGACCTGCCGCCGTTCACGACCGACCGCACCGAGACGCCCGCGACGTCCAACCCGATGGGTGTGAAGGGCGTCGGCGAGGCGGGCACGATCGCCTCGACCCCGGCGGTCGTGAACGCGGTCGTGGACGCGCTGCGCCCGTTCGGCGTGGACGACGTCCCGATGCCGTGCACGCCGGAGCGCGTGTGGCGCGCGCTCCGCGCGGAGTCCACGCCCGACACGGCCGAGCCCGGCGCGGGCGGCGGCCTCGGATCGGCCGGAGGTGCCCAGTGATCCCCGCGACGTTCGACTACGTGCGGCCCGCGTCGGTGGACGACGCCGCGCGGGCGCTGGCCGACGCGGGCGAGGACGCGAAGGTCCTCGCCGGCGGGCAGAGCCTGATGCCGCTGCTGCGGATGCGGCTCGCCTACCCCGACGCGCTCATCGACCTCGGCCGGCTGGACGGGCTGCGGGAGATCCGCGACGACGGCGGCGCGGTGGTCATCGGCGCCATGGCGACGCACCACCAGGTGGTCGGCGACCCGCTGGTGCGCGAGCACCTGCCGCTGCTCGCGCGGGCGACGGAGACGGTCGCGGATCCGGCGGTCCGGCACCGCGGCACGTTCTGCGGGTCGCTGGCGCACGCGGACCCGGCGGGCGACCTGCCGGCGGTCGCGCTGGCGCTGGACGCGGTGCTGCTGGCCCGGTCGGTGCGCGGCGAGCGGGAGATCCCGGCGGCGGAGTTCTTCGTCGACTGGATGACCTCGGCGCTGGAGCCGGACGAGCTGCTGGTCGGCGTCCGGGTGCCGAAGCTCGGCGCGGGCTGGGGCGTGCACTACGAGAAGTTCCACCGGACGGCGCAGGCGTGGGCGATCGTGGGTGTCGCCTGCGCGGTGCGCCGGTCGGGGGACACCGTGGAGGACGCCCGCGTCGCGCTGACCAACATGGGGCCGGCGCCGGTCCGGGCGAGCGGGGTCGAGGAGGCCGTCCGGGGGCGGGCGGCGTCGCGGGAGGCGTTCCAGGCCGCCGCCGCGCGCGCCGCCGAGGGCACCGAGCCGCCCGCGGACCTGCACGGCTCCGCCGAATACCGGACGCACCTGGCGTCCGTGCTGACCGCGCGGGCGCTGAGCGCGGCGGCGAACGTATGAGCGGCCCGGCTCGGCGGGTGCGCGGGACCGTCCCCTCGCACGCGGCGCGCGGCTGAGTCGTGGCCGTGCGGCCGGGTCCCCGCGCCCCGGGGCCCGGCCGCGCGGCCGCCCGTGCCGCCGCGAGTGTGGGGACACCCCGCACTGGCGGCGCCCGGGTGATCGCCGTAGGGTCGCGAGGAAGTACACCGGACGATAAGGACCATGATCATGGAGCTCGACCACGAATTCACCGTCCCCGTGCCGGTGGATCGGGCCTGGTCGGTGCTGCTCGACGTGGAGCGCGTCGCGTCGTGCATGCCGGGCGCGACCCTCGACTCGGTCGACGGCGACGAGTACGCGGGCCGGATGAAGGTGAAGGTCGGCGCGATGACCATCACCTACCGGGGCACCGCGCGCATCGTCGCGGCCGACGAGTCGTCCCGCACCGTCACGATGGAGGCCGCCGCGAAGGAGGCGCGCGGCTCCGGCACGGCGTCGGCGACCGTCCAGGCGAAGCTGCGCCAGCAGGAGGACGGCACGACCCTGGTGTCGGTGCGCACCAAGCTGAACGTGACGGGGCGGCCCGCGCAGTTCGGCCGCAACATCCTGTCCGAGGTCGGCTCGAAGATCATCGCGCGGTTCGCGAAGGCGCTCGCGGCGGAGCTGGAGTCGCCGGCCGAGCCGGAGGCCCCGGAGGCTCCCGTGGCCGAGGCCGCCGCGACGGCCCCGCCCGCGGCGCCCGTGCAGGAGGAGACCGCGCCGGAGCCGGAGGCTCCGGCCGAGGAGCCGGCGCCGGAACCCGAACCGGCCGCCGAGAAGGCCCCTGAGCAGGCCGCCGAGAAGGCCGCCGAGCCGGTGAAGCCCGCCGAGCCGGTGAAGCCCGCCGAGCCGGAACCGGCGAAGGCGGAGGTGGCGCGGCCCGTGCCGGCCGCGCCGCGGCACGCGGCGCCGTCCGAGCGGCCGCCGCTGCGGCTCGCGCGCGACGACGACGCGATCGACCTGCTGGAGGTCGCCGGGCCGTCGCTGGTGAAGCGGGCCGTCCCGGCGGCGGGCGGGCTCGTCGTGCTGCTGCTGGTGATCCGCTGGCTGGTGCGGCGCCGCAGGCGCTGACGGCCCGCCGAGGCTCGGAGCCGGTTCAAGCGCGGGTCAACGATCGGCATGCGATCGGCGACGACGGTGGAACGCGCCGCCGCGATGGCGTGGCCTTGTCCCGTGGACACGATCGAGCTGCAGCGGATCTCGGGGATCGAGCACGACAACTGGTGGTACCGGGAACGGCGCGCGATCGTCTCCGGTGAGCTGCTGCGCTTCAGCGTGCCCGGTACGGCCGTCGACGTGGGCGCCGGGGCGGGCGCGGACGCGCGGATGCTGGCCGGGCACGGCTGGCGGACGACCGCCATCGACCTGAACCCGGGCGCGGTCGCGCTCGCGCGCGCACACGGCGTCGAGGCGTACGAAGGCGACGCCCGCTACCTCCCGCTCCCCGGCGGGCAGTACGACCTGGCGCTCGCGATGGACGTGCTGGCGCACATCGACGACCACGAGCGCGCCGCCGCCGAGATCGCCCGCGTGCTGAAGCCCGGCGGGACGGCGCTGGTGTGCGTCCCGTGCGACATGGCCCTGTGGTCGGCTCACGACGTCGCGCTCGGGCGCGTTCGCCGCTACACCCGCGACGCCCTCACCGAGCTCCTCGAAGGCGCCGGCCTGCTGCTGGAGCGGCTGTGGAGCCGCGGCGTGCTGCTGCGCCCCGTGCTGCGCCGGCTCCGGCACCGGACGACGCGCCGCGAGGACCTCGCTCCCCTGCACCCGCTGGCGAACGAGGCCCTGTGGCTGTCGATGGCCGTGGAGCGGCGGCTGCCGCTGTGGTCGTGGCCGGGCACCTGGCTGTTCGCCCGCTGCCGCCGCCCCGGCTGACGCTGCCGCCGCCCCGGCTGACGCTGCCGCCGCCCCGGCTGACCGGACGGCGTTCACCCGCGGCGGGGGGGGGGCGGGGGGGGGGGCGCGAGGGGGGGGGGGGCGGCGG
>NZ_JBEPCJ010000035.1:0-20930 GCF_040299565.1 Spirillospora sp. NPDC000708 | reverse complement strand
CGGCCCCCCAGGCACACCCGCCCGCCCTGCCGTTCGATGGCCGCCCCGCCATGACGGCGGCTCGCCGCGGGTCAACGAGGGAAGACGTGGTCGATGACGCGGGCCGCGGCCTCGCCGTCGTCGTGCGGGCAGTACTTGACGAAGAAGTCGTCGTACCGGCCGCTGTACACGTCCTCCAGGGCGGGCGCCTCGCGGACGGCCTCGGCGACCTCCTCCGACGTCGCGACCAGCGGCCCCGGCGCCTCCGCCTCCAGGTCCAGGTAGAAGCCGCGGACGTGGTCCCGGTAGCGCTCCAGGTCGTAGGTGTAGAAGACCATCGGGCGGCCCAGGACGGCGTAGTCGAACATGGCGGACGAGTAGTCCGTCACCAGCACGTCGGACGCCATGTAGAGGTCGGCGATGTCGGGGTAGCGGGTGACGTCGATGACGAAGTCGTCCGACGCGACGTGGGCGCGGTCCGTGACGAGATAGTGCGCGCGCAGGAGCAGGACGTGGTCATCCCCGAGCGCGCGCCGCATGGCCTCGACGTCCAGTTCCAGGTGGAAACCGCGGCGGTCCGGGGTGTGGTGCTCGTCGTCCCGCCAGGTCGGCGCGTACAGCACCACCTTCTTGCCCTCGGGGATGCCGAGGCGCTTGCGGATGTCCGCGCCCACGCGCTGCCACTCGGGAGCGCTCATGACGTCGTTGCGCGGAAACCCGGTCTCCAGGACCTCGCCGCTGTAGTGGAACGCGTGCCGCATCACCTGCGTGGCGAACGGGCTGGACGACAGCAGGTAGTCCCACCGGGGCACTTCGCGCTGTATCCAGTCGAGCTTCTCGGTGCGCCGGTACGGCATGTCCTTCAGGTCATAGCCGAGCTGCTTGAGCGGCGTGCCGTGCCAGGTCTGAAGGTAGATCTGGCCCGGTCGCTTGGCGAACCAGTACGGCGCCCCGTAATTGGTGACGATGTACTGTGCGCGCGCGAGCGTCCGGTAGTGCTCCCGTGTTTCCGCCTGGACGGTCCGTGCCTCGCCCTCGACGGCGAACTGGCCGTCCCGCGAGACCCACACGCATTCGAGGTCGGGCCTGCGCTTGGCGAGCTCCTCGTAGAGCGCGCGCGGGTTGCAGCTGTACTGGGACGCGTTGCAGCTGTCGAACACGACGACGTCCGACAGCGGGCTGCGCAGGTAGACGGGATAGTCGTTCTGCTGCAGGAGCCGCTGCGCGTGCCGTCCGCGCTCGTCCTCCGACAGGGCGGGACGGCTGTGGATCTGCACCGCGTCGGTCTGGTGGACGCCGACCTCGAACTCGTGGGTCCCGACGCGCCGCCATTCGGGCAGCGCGGGGATCCCGGCGCGCTCGGCGACGACGGCGACGTCCCCGGACCGGGTGGGCGCGATCAGGTCCCAGGCGCCCTCGGCGAGCGGCAGGTCCGTCCCGAACACTGGCAGGCGCGCGGGCGTGAACGCGGCGGTGAACCGGTTCCCCTCCCAGGTCAGCGGCACCTCGTGCGCCTCGCCCGAGCGGCTGCGGTGCAGCACGAGGCGGCCGGGCCGGTCCTCGGGGTCGGCGTAGGTGCCGGTGAGCGCGAGCCGGCCCTCGGCGTCCCAGGCGGCCTGCGTGACCACGGGCCGGAAGCCGCGCTCGATGCCCCGCAGGTTCCCGTACGCGGTGCGGGTGACAACGAACTCGCGGCCCCGCCAGGCGAACCTGGCCTCGGCGAGATGCGCGGCCATGGTCAGCCGGAGCGGGCCGCCCTCGCCGCTCAGCCGGATGTCCCAGTCGATGACGTCCAGCAGGTGCGCGTGGCCGGGAGCGGTGTGCGGCACTGCGTCGTCCGACGCGCGCTCCCCTCCTTCGGCCGGGCCACCGGCCGGGCCGAAGGCCGGACCGGCCGGGCGGGCGCCGGAATCGGGGGCGTCGCCGGCGGACTCGGGGAGCGAGAGCAGGCCGTCCAGCGGCAGCGTCGCGGTGAAGCTGAAGCCGGTCCCCTCGGCCGCCGGCGTCACCGCCGCCGGGCGGACCGTGACGTCGCCGAACACCTCCGTCCCGCCGTGCCGCCGCGCCGCCATGATCGCCGCCCCGGCGCCGAGCGCCCGGTTCGTCCACCCGGTCAGCTCCAGCACGTCGCCCATCCGGCGGAACCCGGTGAGCACCGCCCGGGACGCCTTGACGTGCACGGCGAACCCCTCGTCGCCGTCCGCCGGCTGGACCGCGACGTGCTCGGCGAGCTGCCGCGCGGCCGTCCACCGCACCCGCGGCGCCGCCGCGGTGACCCGCCGGACGACCTTGTGTCCCGCCGTCGTCACCTCGGCGTACAGCTCCCACGCGGCGGTGCGCCACTCCTCGCCGTCGCGGAGCGCCTCCGGGTCGATCCGGACGGCGAACCCCGACCACTCGTACGACACCAGCGCCTGCCCGGAACGGGCCGTGGCCTCAGGGCAGCGGGTCCGCTCCACGTCGAGGCGGACCTCCTGGCCCGTCCGGGCGTCGCGCAGCCACATCCGGATCCGGGAGTCGTGCGCCGACGACACGTCGAGGCGGGCGAGGTGCGCGAACCCCTCGAGCGTGAGGACGTCCCCGTCCCAGCCGGCCCGCTCCACCCCCGTCCACAGCTCGAACTCGTCGGTGACGTCGTACACCTCGTCGGGCACGGCGCGGTGCGGGTCGCCGAAGAACGGGTAGCGGGCGTACCAGCGCTGCCGGAACCGGCCCTTCGCGACGAGCGGGACCTCGTCCAGGCCGCCCTCCTCGAACCGCAGCACCTCCAGCAGCTCCGGCAGCATCCGCTCGCCGAGCAGGTGCAGCTCCAGCCGCTTGATCGCCTCCAGCCCGGACACCGCCGCCGGGTGCGCCTCCGCGACGATCTCCGCGCCGAGGCCGACCAGCCGGCGGCGCTCCTGCTCGGAGGCGGCGGGCAGCGCGTGCACGAGCGCGCGGACGTCCAGGTCCAGCGCGTACATGTCGTGGGCGGGCAGCAGTTCCGGCGCCCGGTCGCGCAGGACGCGGCGGACCATCCCCAGGGCGGCCATCCGGTCGATGATGTCGCCGAGCTCCTGCCGTTCCCGCTCGTAGGCGCCCAGGTGGTGGCGCCAGAAGTAGACGGTGGCGTCGAGGACGTCGACGGAGGACGCGAGGACGTGCGTCTCCATCGCCACGGTCAGGTCGCCGTACTGCATCGCGGGGAACTCGAACTGGTGCGCCTCCCAGAACGAGCGGCGGAACACCTTGTTCCACACGGTCCGGTCCTGCAGCAGCGCCGGCTGCTGGGAGATGTGCGTGGACCGCGCCGCCGCCGCGTACGGCTCCGCGTGCAGCCACGACTGCCAGACGCCCTCGTCGTCGAGGCACATGACGTTGCCGCCGGCGATGTCCGACCCGGTCGACTCCAGCGTCCCGACCAGCAGCTCGTACGCGTAGGGCGGGAGCGCGTCCTCGCCGTCGACGAACGCCAGGTAGCGGCCCCCGGCGTACCGGACGCCGGTGTTGCGCACCGGCCCCGCGGACGGGTCGGTGTGCGGGGCGAGCACGAACCGGCCGTCGCGGCGCGCGAACGCCTCGGCGACGGCGGCGGCCTCGTCCGCGGCCCCGTCGTCCACCATGATCACTTCGAGGTCGCGCAGCGTCTGCCCGGCCAGCGACTCCAGGCATCCGGCGAGGTGGTCCCCGGCGGCTCGGAACGGTACAACGACGCTGATCTTCGGTGACACGGGTTCTCCAGGGGTTGCGGGGTGGTGGTGCGCGCGGAACCGCGCGGCGCCGCTCGGGACGGCGCCGCGCGGACGTCAGAGCACGTGGTCGAGGACGCGGGCGGCGGCCCGGCCGTCGTCGTGCGGGCAGTACCGGGCGGCGAACGCCGCGCGCGCGCCGCGGTACCCGGACTCGATCGCCGCCGGCTCGGCGAGCGCCTCGACGACCTGCTTGGACGTGCGCAGCAGCGGCCCGGGCGCCTCCGCGTCGAAGTCGAAGTAGAAGCCGCGCACGTGGTCGCGGTACCGCTCCAGGTCGTAGGTGTAGAACAGCATCGGCCGGCCGGTGACGGCGAAGTCGAACATCGCCGAGGAGTAGTCGGTGACGAGCACGTCGCTGATCAGGAACAGCTCGGAGATGTCGGGGTAGACCGACACGTCCATGACGCAGTCGCCGGGCCGCCACTTCGGCCGGTCCGTCACCAGGTAGTGGGTGCGGAGCAGCAGCATGTGGTCGCGGCCCAGCGCCTTCCGGAACTGCTCGACGTCCAGTTCGAGGCGGAACGCCCGCTTGCCGATGGCGAAGTGGAAGTCGTCCCGCCACGTCGGCGCGTACAGCACGACCCGCTTGCCCTCGGGGATGCCCAGGCGCCGCCGTACCGCCGTCGCTATCTCGTCGCGGTGCGGGCTGTTCAGGATGTCGTTGCGCGGATAGCCGCTCTCCAGAACCTCCCCCTGGTAGCCGAACGCGCGCCGGAACAGCGGCACGGAGAACGCGTTCTGCGACAGCAGCACGTCCCACTGCGGGACGTCGTGCTGCATCCAGTCCATGCCCTCGGTCCGCTTGTAGGGCATCTTCTTGACGTCGTAGCCGAGCTTCTTGAGCGGCGTGCCGTGCCAGCACTGCACGTACGTCTGGTCCTCGCGCTTGGTGAACCACTCCTGCTGCGACCAGTTGCCGAACACGTAGCGCGCCCTGGCGAGCGCCTCGTAATGCTCGCGGGAACCGGCCAGGACGGTCCGCGCACCGGCGGGCTTGCCGAACTGGCCGTTCTCCGTGACCCACACGCAGTCGACGTCCAGTTCCCTGCGGCGAAGCTCGTCGTAGATGCCGCGCGGGTTGCACGCGTATTGGCGTCCCTTGTACGCGTCGAACACGGCCAGGTCGCACACGGGCAGGTTCAGGTGGCGCCTGTAGTGCCCGGACCGGATCCTCGCCTGCGCGTAGGGGCCGCGCTCGTCGTCGTCGAGGGCCGTCTGGATGTGGAGCTGGAGCAGGTCGGTCTTGTAGACCCGGACATCGACGCGGTGCAGGCCCGTCTCGGTCGGCTCCGGCAGGCGCCGCAGGGCGTGCCGCCGGACGGCCACGGGCCGTTCCGTCTCGCCGAGCGCCGCGAACACGTCCCAGCGGCCGGACACCAGCGGGCGCGACAGCCCCAGCACCGGCATCCGCTCCGGCGCGAACTTCGCGCTGAACCGGTCGCTCTCCCAGCGCAGCGCGACGGTGTGCTCCTCGCAGGACCGCCGCCGCCGCAGGATCAGGGCCTCCGGGCGGCCCGCCGGGTCCGTGCAGGTCCCCGATAGTCGGAGCAGCCCGTCGGGCGACCACGACACCCGGTCCACGACCGGCCCGCCGTCCCGCGCGACGACGCGGACCTGGCTGCGCCGCGTCCGCGCGACCTCCAGCTCCCCGCAGGGGGCCGGGTGGACCGCGCCCGCCGCGTCCTCCTCCAGGTACGGGCGGACGCCGCCGGGCAGGCTGATCTCCCAGTCGCCGAGATGCCGGGCGAGCGCGCCGACCGGCAGCTTCGCGCGGAACCCGTACCAGCCGTCCGCCGCGCCCTCCGCCGGCTCGACCGGGCCGACCACGGTGGCGCGCCCCGCCTTCGGCACCGCGGTGACCCGCGCGTCCTCGCCGAGCGGCGTGCGGCTCCAGCCGTCCAGCCACAGCTCACCGCCCTCGACGTGCGAGCCGGCCACCGTCGCCTCCGTCCGCCGCACCTGCACGACGAACCGGCGCTTCGCCGCGACGCCCTGCACCAGCACGCCCGGCGCGCACTCCTGGTCGTCCGGCCACTGCCGGGCGCTGAGCCGCGGGTTGGCGAACGTGCGGCGGCGCCGCAGCCCCCGGTTGACGATCTCCACGCACGGGATCCAGTCGACGTCCCGCCAGCGGCCGAAGATCCGCAGCGCGGCCGGGTCGATCTCCGCGACGAACCCCGACCAGTCGTAGGACACCACCGACTGCCGGGTCCGCGCCGTCACGTCCGGCCGCCGCACCCGCCGGATCGGCACCCGCATCAGCCCGCGCCGGTTGGACGCGAGCAGCCACAGCCGGATCCGGGAGCCGTCCTCGCTGGAGGAGTCCAGGTGCCGGATGTAGGCGTGCCCTTCGAGCCGCAGCCGCCCGCCGACCCAGGTGGCCCGGTCGATCACCGCCGCCGGCTTCAGCTCGTCGGTCACGTCGTACACGTGCAGCGGGACGCCGCACTCCTCGTCCTCGAAGAACGGGTACTCGGCGTACCAGCGGTGCCGCAGCCCGCGCCGTACCCGCGCGGTGTCGTTGTGCTTGCCGAGCTGGACGAACCGCAGCACGTCCATCAGCTCGGGCAGCTTCTCGCGGCACAGCAGGTGCATCTGGAGCCGCGTCATCGACGGGAGCCGCCTGATGACGCGCGGGTTGATGCCCTGCGCTAGGGCCGCGCCCATGGCGACGAGCTCCTCGCGGTTCTCGTCGTCGGTCCTGGGGAGGGCGTCGAGGACGACGCGCAGCTCTATGTCGACGAGCACGTGCTCGTCGTAGGTGGCGACGAGCTGCGGCGCGTAGGAGGCCAGCCCCTCCCGCACCACGCGCGCGGAGCGCAGGCGCTGGCAGAGGTTGTCCCAGTCGTAGCGGTCCTCGGTGATGGACCCCGGCCGCTTGCGCCAGTAGTAGACGGTGTCGCTCAGCACGTCCACGGCACCGGCCAGCGCGTGCGCGCGCGCCGTCACGGGCGGGTCCTCATAGAAGCCGGCGGGGAACTTCAATTCCGCGCGGTCCCAGAACGCGCGCCGGTACACCTTGTTCCACGGCGTACGGTCGCGGATCAGCAGCCCGTGCGACGACACGTGCGTCTTCAGGCGGGTCTCGGTGAAGACGCCGCTGTGCAGCACCGACTGCCACGTCCGGTCGGCGTCCATCCGCTCGACGTTCCCGGACGCCATGTCCGACCCGGTGCGCTCCAAGGAGCCGACCATCTTGCTGTAGGCGTCCCGCTCAACGACGTCGTCGGCGTCGGCGAACGCCAGGTACTCCCCCTTCGCCAGCCGCACCCCCGCGTTGCGGGACGGCCCCGGCCCCTCGTTGTCGCGCGCCAGCAGCCGGAACCGCGGATCGCGGTCGCACATCTCCTTGGCGATCACCGCGCCGTTGTCGTCCGACCCGTCGTCCACCATGATCACTTCGAGGTCGCGCAGCGACTGCCCGGCGATCGACTCCAGGCAGGCGCGCAGGTACTCCTCGGTGTTGTGGAACGGGACGACGACGCTGAGCTTCGGTGACATGCGGCCTCCTAGGGGCGGGGGAACGACCCCCACACCCCCCGGTTCGCTTCGCTCGTGCCAGTGGGTCGGTTGACGGGGGCCGCCGCCGAGCGAGAGCGGAAACCCCGCCACACCGAGCATGGTGACACGAAGTGATCAGACGAACGCGGATCGCGATTGCCAGGCCGTCCCCTGACGCAGACTTGACCCGCCCTGCCGTCCCTTTACCGCGCCCTGACGCGGCGACCCCGCCCGCGACCTCGCGGAGGCCGCCCTCAAGGCGAGGCCCGGTGATCCCGGGGCGTCAGAGCCCCGGCGATTCCGGGGCGTCAGGCCGGCCGGATGCCCGGCGAACCGGTGCCGAGCTCCGCGATCGCCGCGCGGACGCCCGCCGCCAGCGCCTCGAACTCCTCCGCGCGCGGCGACGTCGACCGGAACCCCAGCCCGATCCGCCGGAACGGCGCCGGGTCGGCGAACCGGTGCAGCGACAGGTTCGGCGCCCGCCGCGTCTCCACCGGCAGCGCCGTCTCCGGGACCAGCGTCACGCCGAGCCCGCCCGACACCAGCTGGACGAGCGTCGCCAGGCTCGTCGCGTACGTCGCCGACGGCGCCCGCGCGCCCACCTCCCGGCACACGTCCAGCGCCTGGTCACGCAGGCAGTGCCCCTCGTTCAGCAGGATCACGTCCAGCTCGTTCAGCGCGTCGCGCGGCACTCCCTCGGCGTCCAGATCGAACGACGCCGGGGTGACCAGCACGAAGTCCTCGTCGTAGAGGGGCAGCTCGGTGACGCCCTGGACCGGCGCCGGCAGCGCGAGCAGCACCACGTCGAGCCGCCCGGCCATCAGCTCGGCGACGATGTGGTCGGTCTGCTCCTCGTGCACCGACAGCTCGAGATCAGGGAACTCTTTGGCGAGCCGCGGCAGCACCACCGGCAGCAGGTAGGGCGCGACGGTCGGGATCACGCCGACGCGCAGCGGCCCGACCAGCGGCCCGCGCACCGCCCTGACCTCCTCGACCAGCCGGTCCAGCTCCGCCAGGACGTTCTCGGCCCGACGCGCGACCCGCTCGCCCGCCGGCGTCAGCAGCACCCGCCGGGTCGTCCGCTCGACGAGGCGGGTCTCGAGGCTCTCCTCCAGCGCGGCCACGGAGCCCGACAGCGCGGGCTGGCTCATCCGCAGCGCGGCGGCGGCGTCCCGGAAGTGCAGATGCTCGGCCAGCGCCAGGAACGCCCGGAGCTGCGACACCGTCGGCCTGCTGATAACCGTCCCCTATCACCGCATCGTCGATGGATAACCGCCGCCTCACATTACCCGGCGGTCGCACGGGCCCCGGACCATCCTCTGCGCCGCAGCGGGCAACGAACGGGCGCCTCGTGAGTGTAAGAAGCGTGGAAACCGACATAGTGGCGAACATGCGCCACCCCCGCCGCGCGACCGGCGCCGTCCCCGAAGCGGACGCCTCCGAGGCGGGCGCCTCCGAGGCGGGCGCCTCCGAGGCGGACGATCGCGCCGCGGCCACCGCCGCCCTGACGGCCCTGTTCCGCGAGCACCAGCTCGGCCTGGCCCGCACGGCCCTGATGATCGTCGGGGACCGGGCGACCGCCGAGGACGTCGTGCAGGACGCCTTCATCGACCTCTACCGCAGGATCGACCGCCTGACCGACCACGACCGGATGCTGCCGTACGCCCGCGCCGCGGTGGTGAACAAGTGCCGCACCGTGCTGCGGCGGCGCAGGCTCGCGTTCCGCACAGGACGCACGCACGAACCGCCGGTGTGGTCGGCGGAGTCTGCGGCCATGCTCGGCGAGGAGCGGCGCGAGGTGTTCCTCGCGCTGCGGCGCCTTCCGCGGCGCCGCCGCGAGGCCCTGGTGCTGCGCTACTACCTGGACCTGGACGAGCGGGAGATCGCCGAGATCATGGGAATCGGCGTCGGCACGGTCCGGTCCACCGTCTCGCGGGCGCTCGCGTCGCTCGCCGACCTGCTCGGGGAGGAAGCATGACCAGGACCGAGGACCGGCTCCGCGACGCGTTCGGCGCCGCCGCCGCGAGCATGCCGGACGGCACAATGGCGCCGCTCACCGTCCCGTCCGCCCCGCGTCGCCGCCGTCCCTGGACGGTGCCCGTCGCGGTCGCGGCCGGGCTGGCCGCCGTCGTCATCGGCGGCACCGCGGTCGGCGGGGCGATCCCGCGCACCGCTCACGACGGCCCCGCCGCGGGCGCCGGCGGGCCCCGGCAGGTCGTCGCGATCCGCGACGGGCGCGCGGTCGTCGAGAACGCCACCGCGCAGGGCCTCACGGAGGCGGCCTCGCTCGGCGGCCGGTACGAGGCGGTGGCCGCGACCGGCGACGGGCGGACGTTCTTCCTCGCCGGCAAGGCGGGCGGCGACTCCTACGCCTTCTACCGGCTCACCCTGAGCGCGGCCGGCACCCCGTCGGCGCCGGAGCGGGTCCCCGGCGGGACCGTCCGGCTCGACACGGGGTTCGGCAAGCCCGAGAACCTCGCCGCCAGCCCCGACGGCTCCCGGCTCGCCGTCGTCGGCACCGCCGGCGGGCGCCCCGAGGCCGTCGTCATCGACGTCCGCACCGGCGGCCACCGGACCTGGAGCACCGTCACCAGCGGGTCCGTCACCAGCGCGACGTGGGCGCCCGACAACCGCACCCTCGGCTTCGTCCAGGCCCCCGGCGGCCCGTCCGGCCAGGCGGTGCTGCGGCTGCTCGACACCGGCCGGCCCGGCGCCGACCTGCTGTCCTCCCGCGTGCTGCGCCCCGCCGAGGTCACCGGGACGCGGGTGAACGGGCTGATCAACGTGTTCGTCCTCAACCCCGACGGGCGGACCGCCACGGCCCAGATCCAGGGCGACAAGCACGGCCCCGACGACGACGCGTCTTTCGTCCTCGCGACGCTGTCGGCGGCGAACGGGCGGCCCACGGGGCGGGCCGTCCGGCTGCCCGGCGACTCCTTCTTCGTGAAAGCCGACGGCTCCGGCGAGCACTTCCTGCAGCTCGTCGACGGCCGGCCCGGACGCGTCGACGGCGACGCGTTCGCCTGGCTGAGCCGCGCCGCCGACTACGACGACCTCGCCTGGTGACCCGTCCCGCCGGCCGCCGGTGATGCGACCGCTGTGGTATCAAGCCCGGGTGTCCGACGATCCCGCCCGGCGCCCGGGCTACCACCACGGCTCCCTGCGGGCCGCGCTGACCGCGACCGCCCTCGACCTGCTGGACGAGGGCGGCGTGTCCAACGTCTCGGTGCGGGAGGCGGCGCGGCGGACCGGCGTCTCGGCGGGCGCCCCGTTCCGGCACTTCGCCGACCGGGACGCCCTGCTCACGGCCGTCGCGGGACGCGTCCTGGAGGACTTCGGCGAGTGGCAGCGGGCGGCGCTCGCGGACGCCCGTCCGGACCGTCCGGCCATGTGGACGTTCGGGCACGCCTTCGTCCGGTACGCCGCGCGGCACCCCCACCGGTTCGAACTGCTGCGCACCACCGTCTACACCGCGGACCCGGCGCCGGAGATCCGCGAGGCCATGCGGGCGATCGAGCAGCAGGTGACCGATCTCATAGCGGCGGGACAGACGGCGGGCACGCTGCGCGCGGGCGACCCGCAGCTGGTGATCCTGGCGGCGCACGCCCTCGTCTACGGGCTCTCGCAGATGGTCGTCGACGGCTTCCTGCCCGCCGAGCACGCCGGTGAGCTGGCCGAACAGGTCCTCGACACGTTCGGGAAGGGCATCGGGCGGGGCTGACCCGCACCGGCCTCCGCGGGGCGTTGACGGTGCCCGCGCGGCACTGATGTAATCAGTGCTCACATTCACCGGAGGACAGGGGCGCCCATGCCGTTCGAGCAGCCCATCGCGACGGGCCGGATCACCGTGAACGCCTCCCCCGCCGAGGTCTACCGGATCGTCAGCGACCCGCCCGTCATGATCACCTTCGCCGAGGAGGCGTACCGCGCCCGCTGGCTCGGCCGACCCGCCCGGGCCGCCGTCGGCGCCCGCTTCCGCGGCTACAACCGCAAGGGCCGCCGCCGCTGGTTCACCAACTGCACCGTCGTCGTGGCCCGCGAGAACGAGCGGTTCGCCTACGACGTCGACGCCCCGCTCGGGCTGCCGATCTCGCGCTGGCAGTACGACATCGCGCCCGCGGACGACGGCCGGGGCTGCACCATCACCGAGACGAACTGGCTGCGCGTCCCGCTGTGGCTCATCCCGATCGCGATCGCGCTGACCGGCACCGTCGACCGCCCCGCCCACAACGCCCGCAACATCGCGACCACCCTCGGGCGCCTCAAGGCGCACCTCGAAGGGACCGGCGCGTCCTGAACGGCCGGGCGCAATGCCCCGGAATGCCGGACCGGTTCGGAGATCGTCTATTCTCGTCCGTTACGGAGCGTGTCGACCGCTCGGAGCGCGAGTGTGATCTCGATCAACTCGCGGCGCCGCCCGGACCCCACCGAGAGGGCCTTTGTGCCGGTCCGGCCGGGTTTGCCGAGATCCAATAAGAAGCTCCTATCAATCTGTTGCGATAGATCGATTTCTCTTTTCTTTGCTGGTAGGGCACGCTGAGTGACATCAGCCGCCGGGTGCCGGTTGCGCCGCGGCGGCCTGCCCACGCCTCTCCGGGCGAGAGGCGCGCCCTTTCTCGTGACAAAAGGAGCATGCGTGCTTACTGTCGGTGACCAGTTCCCCGAGTACGAACTGACCGCCTGCGTCTCGCTGGACCCGGACAACGCCTTCGAGACGATCAACCACAAGTCCTACGAGGGCAAGTGGCGCGTCGTGTTCTTCTGGCCCAAGGACTTCACCTTCGTCTGTCCGACCGAGATCGCGGAGTTCGGCCGCCTCAACGAGGAGTTCGCCGACCGCGACGCCCAGGTGCTCGGCGCGTCCGTCGACAACGAGTTCGTCCACTTCGCGTGGCGCAAGGACCACCCGGACCTGCGCGAGATCCCGTTCCCGATGCTGTCGGACCTCAAGCGCGAGCTGTGCGAGGCCCTCGGCATCCTCACCGAGGACGGCGTCGCGCAGCGGGCGACCTTCATCGTCGACCCGAACAACGAGATCCAGTTCAGCATGGTGACCGCGGGCTCCGTCGGCCGGAACGTCAAGGAGGTCCTCCGGGTCCTCGACGCCCTGCAGAGCGACGAGCTGTGCCCCTGCAACTGGAACAAGGGCGAGGACACCCTCGACGCCGCCAAGCTGATGGCCGGGGCCTGATCCCACCCGCCTCACCCCGCCGGCCGGCCGGTCCGCGCGGCGCCGCCACGCGCCGCGCCGCCCGGCCCCGGCCCCCGACGGCCGGTCGCGCGCGCGGCCGGCCGTCCGCAGGAAAGGACTCGACATCATGAGCGTTGACGCGCTGAAGAGCGCCCTCCCGGGCTACGCCAAGGACACCAAGCTCAACCTCGGCTCGCTCACCTCCACCTCGCAGCTCACCGACCAGCAGCTGTGGGGGACGGTACTGGCCTGCGCCCTCGCCACCCGGAGCGCCACCGTCATCCGCGAGCTGGCCGAGGACGCCGGCGACCACCTGTCCGCCGAGGCGTTCGAGGCCGCCAAGGGCGCCGCGTCGATCATGGCGATGAACAACGTGTACTACCGCGCCACGCACCTGATCGGCGACGAGACGTACGCGACCCTGCCCGCCAAGCTGCGGATGTCGATCATCGGCAAGCCGGGCGTGGACAAGGTCGACTTCGAGCTGTGGTGCCTCGCCGTGTCGGCGATCAACGGCTGCGGCCGGTGCCTGGAGTCGCACGAGAAGGTCGTCCGCGAGGCCGGCCTGTCGCGCGAGCTCGTCCAGGAGGCGCTGCGGATCGCCGCGGTCGTCAACGCGGCCGCCGCGACCCTGGACGCCGAGGCCGCCCTGGCCCCCGCGACCGTCTGACACCTCCGCGAACACGTGAGGGCCCGGGTGCGGAACGCACCCGGGCCCTCACGTTTCCCGCGCTATCGCCTCGCCGCCGAGGTCACTCCCACTCGATGGTGCCCGGCGGCTTGGAGGTGATGTCGACGGCGACCCGGTTGACCTCGCGGACCTCGTTGGTGATCCGCGTCGAGATCCTCTGCAGCAGGTCGTACGGGAGCTTCGCCCAGTCGGCCGTCATCGCGTCCTCGCTGGTCACCGGGCGCAGCACGATCGGGTGCCCGTACGTCCGGCTGTCGCCCTGCACGCCCACGGACCGGACGTCGGCGAGCAGCACCACCGGGAACTGCCAGATGTCGCGGTCCAGGCCCGCGCGCGTCAGCTCCTCGCGGGCGATCGCGTCCGCGTCGCGCAGGATGTCCAGCCGGTCGCGGGTCACCGCGCCGATGATCCGGATGCCGAGCCCGGGCCCCGGGAACGGCTGCCGCCACACGATCTCCGACGGCAGGCCGAGCTGCTCGCCGAGCGCCCGCACCTCGTCCTTGAACAGCGTCCGCAGCGGCTCCACCAGCCGGAACTGCAGGTCCTCCGGCAGCCCGCCGACGTTGTGGTGCGACTTGATGTTCGCCGCACCGGTACCGCCGCCCGACTCCACGACGTCCGGGTAGAGCGTGCCCTGCACGAGGAACTCGACCGGCTCCGCCGCGTCCTCGCCGACGATCTCCCGGGCCGCCTCCTCGAACACCCGGATGAACTCGCGGCCGATGATCTTCCGCTTCTCCTCCGGGTCGCTCACCCCGTCCAGGGCGGAGAGGAAACGGTCCTGCGCGTCCACGACGTGCAGGTTCACCCCGGTCGCCGCGACGAAGTCCTTCTCGACCTGCTCCGGCTCGCCCTTGCGCAGCAGCCCGTGGTCGACGAACACGCAGGTCAGCTGGTCGCCGATGGCGCGCTGGACGAGCGCCGCGGCCACCGCCGAGTCGACGCCGCCCGACAGCGCGCAGATCGCCCGCTTCCCTCCGACCTGCTCCCGGACAGCCTCGATCGACTCTTCCGCGATGTTCACCATCGTCCAGTTCGGCCGGCAGCCCGCGCCCTCGTAGAGGAAGCGCCGCAGGATCTCCATCCCGTTCTCGGTGTGCAGCACCTCCGGGTGGAACTGCACGCCGAAGAAGCCGCGCTCCCGGTCCTCCATGCCGGCGACCGGAGTCACGTCCGTGCTGGCCGTGACCGTGAACCCGGCGGGCGCCTCGCGCACGAAGTCGCGGTGCGACATCCACACCGCCTGCTCGTTCGGCAGCCCAGCGAACAGCATCCCCGGCGAGGTCACGGCGACGGTCGCGCCGCCGTACTCGGCGACGTCGGAGTTCTCCACCGCCCCGCCGAGCGCCTGCGCCATCACCTGGTGGCCGTAGCAGATTCCGAGGGTCGGCACGCCGAGCTCGAACAGGCCCTCCGGCGCCGCCGGCGCCCCCTGCTCGTACACCGACGCCGGCCCGCCCGACAGGATGATTGCTTTCGGCCGCTTGGCGAGCATCTCCGCCGCCGGCATGGTGGACGGCACGATCTCGCTGAACACATGGCACTCACGGACCCGCCGCGCGATCAGCTGCGCGTACTGCGCGCCGAAGTCGACGACGAGAACGGTGTCAAAGGACTGGTCTACGGCCACCAACAACGCCTTTCGCACGGGCCTGGAAAGAACTCCAGTCTACGGGGCCGCATCCAGGGCCGATGCGCCCGGGCGGGTCACGGCGGTCACATTGGGCGACTGGCCGAAAACGGTCGGCATCCGTTTACCTTGATCACACGCGCAGCAGGACTTCTCTCTGATACGTCTTGATAACGCCCTGTGTCCAGTCGCTGTCCGTACGCATTCAGCAGTCCCTCCCTAGGAGTGTCGTGAAGCTGCTCGCTGCCGCCGCCCTCATCACCGCCCTCGTCCCCGCCGTACCGACCGGTCCGGCCGGAGCGGGCGCCACGGCCGGGCGAGCACACCCCGACGCGCCTCGCGCCGTCGGCCCGAACGCCTGCGCCGCCGCGCCGTCGAACGCCCGCCTCCGGCGGCCCGACGCGCACGTGCGGGAGCGCAACGCCCTCACCCCTTCGGAGTCCGCGAGCGTCGAGCAGCGCCTCGGCCAGGCCCTCAGGGGCCTCGGCCTCGGCGCCATGGACCGGCCGGACGACCAGTCCACCCCGACCGACCTGCGCGCCGCCGGCAAGATCAGCGTCCCGGTGTACTTCCACGTGCTGCACGACGGCTCCACCGGCAACGTCCCCACGTCGGTGGTGAAGCGGCAGATCAGCGTGCTGAACGCGTCCTACGGCGGCCGCTACGGCGGCGCGAACACCCGCGTGACGTTCCACCTGAAGGCGATCAGCCGCTCAGACAAGGCCGCCTGGTTCAACGAGCCGGAGCGCTACGAGGGCACCTACAAGCCGAAGCTCCGCAAGGGCGGCAAGGGGACGCTGAACCTCTACAGCGCCCGCATCGGCGGCGACCTGCTCGGCTGGTCCACCTTCCCGTGGAAGTACAAGTCCGAGCCCAAGATGGACGGCGTCACCATCCACTACGGCAGCATGCCCGGCGGCCCCATCGACAACTTCAACCGCGGGTTCAGCGCCACCCACGAGGTCGGCCACTGGCTCGGGCTCTACCACACGTTCCAGGACGGCTGCGGCGGCAAGGGCGACCGGGTGTCCGACACCCCGGCCGAGCGCGACCCCACCAACGGCTGCCCGTCCGGCAAGGACACCTGCCCGGCCCCCGGCGACGACCCCGTCCACAACTTCATGGACTACAGCTACGACACCTGCATGACCTCCTTCACCGCCGGCCAGGGCGCCCGCATGCACAAAGTCTGGACCGCCTACCGCCGCTAACCCCACCACACACGGCACACAAACGAGGCACGCCCGCCCAACACACACGCCCCGCAGCCCCCCAACACGAGCCACCCCAAAACGCACGCCACCGCCCCCGCCACCGACCCACGCCACCCGGCCACGCCACGGACACACGCCACGCACACACGCCACGATCGGCCAGCACGCAGCACGCAGCACGCAGCACGCACCCGCAGCATCAACGCGCAGCACTGAGCGCCACAACACAGCACTACACGAACGGCACGGCACCAGGCGTCCGACATCGGCGGCCCAGGGTGCACGCGCGCACAACGTGGGCAGTCCAGCATGACCGCGCAACGTGGGCAGTCCAGCATGAGCGCACGACATAGACGTGCTGGACGTGTGACACGAGCGGCCAGCACGCCCGCAGCATGAGCGCACAGCAGTGGCGGTCCAGCACCAGCAGGCGGCGCGGCCGCACGGCACTCGCCACATGAGAACGAACGAGCGGCCCGAAACCGGTGCTCCAGCACGATCAAGCAGTACGGGCGGCAACGCCTGCTACCGAACACCAGCCACCCGGCACCAGCCACCCGGCACCAGCCACCCGGCACCAGCGCGCAGTACCACCGGTCCAGCGCAGCCAGGCAGCAACGTTGGGCAGACGGTCAGCCAACGCGGACGTCCCAACATCGGGAGCCCACCAGCAGCGCGCAACACGGCCAAGCTGCACCACCGCAGAGCCAGCAGCGCAGGGCACGGTCGGCCCAGCACCACGGCGCGCGACACGGAAGCGCAACATCGCCGGACCAGCACCAGCGTCCAGCGGCACGAGTGCACGACACGGGCAGTCCAGCATGAGCGCACGACACGGGCAGCCCAGCGTGAGCGCACAGCATGAGCGCGACACGAGCGGCGGCCAGCGTGCACGGAGCACGAGCGCACAGCACGTCTGCGCAGAATCACCGGGCACCAGTCGCTCGTCACAGACGCCCAGCACCGACGCGCAGCACTGAGCACCCAACACGAGCACTACACGAACGGCATAGCACCGCGTCCGGCACTGGCCGTCCCGCGGCACGGGTAGTCCAGCGTGAGCGCACAACATGGACGTGCTATGCGGATGTGCGGTACGAGCGCCAGCGCCAAGCGGCACGAGCGCACCGCGCAGCCAAGCGGTACCGGCGATGGGACCGGCGTGTGTCACGGCGGCATTGGCACCAGCGCGGGGCACGCGGGACGGTCACGGGCGGGCAACACGGGCGGGCAACACGGGCGGGCCTGGCGGGACGCAGGTGCGTGAGTGAGCGGGAGTCAGCGGGCCTTGTATGCGGTTAGCAGGCGGTCGGCCTCGGGGGGTGGCAGGCGGCGGACGGCCTCGCGGAACGTGACGCCGGAGACGTCGGCCATGTGCGCCTCCACCCATGCCGTCACCCATGCGGGGTCCTTCTTCGACAGTTCGCGCAGCACCCACCCCAGTGCCTTGCGGATGAAGAACTCCTTTTCGCCTATGAGGATGTCTCCGTATCTGGTGAGCCGGTCCAGGTCGGGGGTTCCGGCGCGGACGCCCGGTAGCAGCGCGAGGAGCGACGCGCGCCGTATCCACATGTCGGGATCGCGGACCCACGCGTCCAGCACCGCGCTCAGGTCGGGGTAGCGGACGATCAAGCGGCCGGCGACCCTGTCGGCGAGCTGGTCCACCATCACCCAGCCCGCCGAGTCGCGGATGAGGCGCTCGGCCACGGCCAGGTCGCCGGGGACGAGCAGTTCCACTCGCTTGGCCAGTACTTCCACGGCCGACATGCGCGCCTCGTGGATGGGACGGCCGTCGTCCGTCGCCGTCCACAGCGCGTCCACGAGCCCGAGCAACTCGTCGCGCGCAGGTCGCACCCTGACCGCCAACACGGCGATCTTCCGCAGCACCGGGACGGGCACTCCGATGTGCGCGAGTTCGCTCTTCAGGTAGCGCTTCTCGCTGTCGGCCCGCACCGGATCGGCCTGGGCGCGCAGCTCGCCCAAGATCCGTTCGGCCTCGTCCTCGGCGTCCATGCGACGACGCTACGCGGTCCGTCCGACAATCCGGCGCCCACTCCGGCGGCCCCACGGCACGGCGCCCACGCTACGCCTCCCGTCTGACATTCCGGCGCTCGCGCTACGGCATCGCATTCAGCATTTCTCGTCCCTATTCGTCCAGGTTTGCCAAAGACGCACTCCTTGTCGGCAATCACCCTGGTTCCAGCGATGACTCCGCTCCCCCGCGCGCCCGTCACCGGACGCGCCGCCCCCAAGGAGTTCCATGAAACGCGCTGGAATCGCCACCGCCATCGGCATGCTCGCCGCGTTCACCGCCTACGCGCCCGCCGCCGCCCCCGCCCTCTCCGCTCCCGTCCCGGGCGCGAAGTGCAGCTCCGAGACGTTCGCCGCGCAGGCCCGCGTCCGTGCCGGCTCCCACGCCACGGAACGGCACCAGCCCGGTGCCGCCAAGGTCGCGGCCATGGAGAAGGACTTCCACGACCGTCTCGGGCAGCTCGCCACGTCCGGCCGCCTCAAGGCCGCCGCCGCCTCGATCACCGTCCGCGTGCACTTCCAGGTCATCACGAGCGGCAGCACGGGCTCGCTGTCCGACGCGACACTCAACAAGCAGCTCAGCGTCCTCAACGCCGCCTATGCGCCGAGCGGTGTCTCCTTCACCCTCGCCTCCATCACGCGGACGAACAACGCGGCATGGTTCTCCGACCCTGAGGGCAACGAGACGGCGATGAAGAACGCGCTCCACACGGGCGGCGCCCAGGACCTCAACCTCTACACCGCCGACCTGGGCGACAGCCTCCTCGGCTGGGCCACGTTCCCCAGCGACTACCGCTCCAAGCCCAAGCTGGACGGCGTCGTCATCCACTACCAGAGCGTCCCCGGCGGATCGCTCACCAACTACAACGAGGGCGACACGGCGACCCACGAGGTCGGCCATTGGATGGGGCTCTACCACACGTTCCAGGGCGGCTGCAGCGGCCAGGGCGACCGGGTGTCCGACACCCCCGCCGAGCAGAGCCCCGCCTCGGGCTGCCCCACCGGCCGCGACACCTGCTCCTCGTCCGGCCTGGACCCCATCCACAACTTCATGGACTACAGCTACGACTCCTGCATGTACGAGTTCACGCCCGGCCAGACCCAGCGCATGAGCGACCAGTGGGCCGCCTACCGCGCCTGACACCCGGCCCGCCCGGTTCCGGCGCCGGAGACCCACCCCCTCCGGCGCCGGGCACGCCCCTTCACGGCGTTACACGCGAGCGAAGGTGTCGGCGTTGGTGAGGACGGCATGCGCCCATGGCAGTTCGATCAGCTCGGGCGCCCGTCCCGGCACGGGCGGCTTCACCGCCTTATCGGACACCACATGCCACATCGTCTCCAGCCGCCCGTCCCGCAGGAGTCCGGTGAAGGAGGCGACGGCGTCGCCGTGCGGCCCGGAACGGCCGAACGCGAAGTGTGCGCACACGCCGACGTGCAATCCCGTGATCTCGGCTTCCTCGCCCGCGAACGCGCTGTCGCCGAGCGCGGTGCGGAAGGTGCCCCGCAGCCTGCCGCCAGCGTCGTCGGTGATGACCAGCGTCGACCCGTACTGATTGCGCCATGTGCTGATCCAGCTGACGGTGTTGTCGTTGCTCATTCCTCCACGATCGCCGTCGCGCGTCTCCCGAACCAGTGGCTGGAAAGTCGCGATGCGGGATTATCCTGCCGACCATGCTCCACCGCGTCGCGGCGCTGGTGACGCCGCCCCAGTCGACGTTCGAGCTGGGATGCGTCGCCGAGGTCTTCGGCATCGACCATCCCGGGGTCGAGACCCGCTACTCCTTTCGCGTCTGCGCCGAGGAGCCCGGGGCCGTGGCGACCAAGGCGGGCTACCGCATGTTCGTCGAGCACGGACTCGGGCTCCTCGCCGAGGCGGACTCGGTGTTCCTGACCGGCTGGCCCGACCGGGAGGCGCGGCCGTCTCCACGCCTCGCGCGCGCCCTCAGGAAAGCCCACAAACGCGGCGCCCGCATCGTCGGCGTCTGCTCAGGCGCCTTCGCACTCGCCGCTATGGGGCTCCTCGACGGCCGTACCGCGACCACCCATTGGCGCATGGCGGACGAACTCGCCGGGCGCTATCCCGATGTGACCGTCCAGCCTGACGCGCTGTACATCGACCATGGTGACGTTGCTACGAGCGCGGGCACCGGCGCGGCGATCGACCTCGCGCTGCAGCTCGTCCGGCGCGACTTCGGTGCCGCCTACGCCAACGACATCGCGCGGCACATGGTGCTTCCGCCGCACCGTGATGGCGGCCAACGTCAGTACTCCCGCGTCCCGCCGTCCAGGGACGTCGGCGACGAACGGACGCTCTCCCCTGTCCTCGAATGGGCCGAGGCGAACCTGCACAGGCCGATCACCATCGACGAACTCGCCACGCGGGCCGGGGTCTCGCCGCGCACGCTCGCGCGCCTGTTCGACCGGCGTCTCGGCACGACACCGGGACGATGGCTGCTCCGGCGCCGCATCCAGGAGGCATGCGCCCTGCTCGAACGGACGGACGCGACCATCGAGTCCGTCGCGTCCGCCACCGGCTTCCCGGACACGTCGAACTTCCGCCGCCGCTTCGCCGACGAGATGGGCACGACCCCGAGCGCCTACAGGCGGACGTTCTCCGTTCCTCACTGAGGCACTCCAAGATCATGGCCGAGCCCGGAAACGGTCTGGCGACCAGCAACGATGCGTCCGGCCATCCGCACGGCCAAGGGCTCCGCCGGCGAGCCGGACGGAGAGTTATCCACAGAAAAACTGGTGCCTAGGCGGGGCGGTATCCGAGAGATCGGGTGCCGCCCCGTTCACGTGGGGGGATGCGCGTTGACCTGGGGGTTTGGTGGCACCGTGGCTGGCGGGCGTGTTGATCTTGTCTTACTGGGGCGTGCTGGTTGCCGCTGGTGCTCGCTGTTCACGGGCCATGTGCGGGCCATGGCCCGTGCCGGTTCGCGCTGGTCACTCGCTGAGTGCG